>JAAUUD010000205.1 GCA_012031655.1 Anaerolineae bacterium
GTCGGCAGTGGCGCGGACGTAATAGCCTTCTTTGGTTTGCAGGCGATAGACCTGCTTTGTGCCGGTCATAAAAACGCGAGTAGAGGGCACAGTTCGGCTGTGGAGGCCAAAAACGCCCCATCAATGGCGACTTCAATCTCCGTTTTCATCTTCAAACAGATCAACGGCCTTCACTAGCCCCTGATTCGTGTAGATTCGGGTGTCTCCGGTTATGCAAGGGTTCGTCGCCACCAGGGGATTGAAGTACCATGAATTCGACATTTTGTTCGAACGCTCGCGGAACCACACACCCGGCTCTGCGGAAGCCCACGCACTTTCGATGATGGCGTTCCACACATCCCGCGCTTTGACCGTCTTATAGCAGATGGTTTTGCGCCCGGCGGCCATCCACGCCAGTCGCTCATAAGCCGCCTGGGGATTTACGGCCTCCGAAAAGTCGATGAATTCCAGGTCAGGCTCCAGGTGCGGCACAATCACCTGCCGGGGCTCGTCCCCCTCCAGGCGGACCACCAGGCGCAGCGCGTCTACCTGCTGCACCAGCGCCGCAAAGGCCCGGCGGAAGCGGTCCGGGTCCAGCAGGCCATCAAGCCGAAAGGCGTAGACCATGGTATAGAGTGGCGCAGTGGGGTGCAGGGTTTGCCCCAGCCACATCAACGCCTGGCTGCGGGTCAAAGGCAGGCTTGGCTGGCTCATGCGCGGCGCTCCAGGTAGCCAGCCACCGCTGCGACGCTGGAAAATGCTCAATCGTCACATCTTCCGGCGGGATCAAACGCCCAAAGGTGGCCTCCAGAAAACTGATGAGCCGCACCACCCCCAGCGAGGTTACCACGCCGCTGAGCAACAGCTCCTCCTCATCCTGGGGTGGCGTGCCGCTCCCCAGCATCAATTGCTCGTGAATAAACTGCCGAATCGTCTCACGCGCATCCATAGCAATACACCCCACAACACCCATCCAATGCCTAAACGACGCGCTCAGGCCAACCCCAGGCGCGCCAGTGCCGCTGCTTGCAGGCTACGGCGGTCAATTTTACCACTCGTTGTGCGCGGAAAAACCTCCAGAAATGCGAGGGTCCCCGGCAGGGCATAGGGGGGCAGGTGGGCGCGCAGCGCATTCAGGAGGTCCGCCGGGCTGGTGGCCTGCCCATCGCGCAGGATCACCGCTGCTTCGATCTGCGCTTCGCCATCCGCCCCAGGCAGCACATAGGCGGCGCTGCTTTCCACCACCGGCAGCGCCGCCAGGGCCGCTTCGACCTCATCCAGTTCCACGCGATAGCCGCGCACCTTGACCTGGCGGTCTTTGCGGCCCAGGAAGTCATAGAGGCCATCCGGGCGCAACCGCACCAGGTCGCCCGTGCGGTAGAAGACCTCTGGCAGGCCGGGCAGGCGCTCCCGCCGGTAGAAGGCGCGCGCATTGAGGTCGGGCCGGTTCCAGTAGCCTTGCATCATGGTGGGCGTGCGGACCACCAACTCCCCTTCGCGGGCGGGCTGGTCGGCTTCATCCAGCACCAGCCCTTCGGCATTCTCCCAGATGACGCCCAGCGGCACGTTTTCCTGGTCAGCAGGCCAGGTTTGCGGCGGTGGCAGGTGGTAGTAGGTGCATTGATTGACCTCCGCCGGGCCATAGACGTTGCTAAAGCGCGCCTGCGGCCAGCGTTCCATCAGGGCGCGCAGGTGCCCTATCGGGAAGGGCTCGCCGCCGTAGAGCACCCAGCGCAGGCTGCTCAGGTCGCGCTGATCCAACGCGCCGCGCAGCAGCAATTGAATCAGCGCGAAGGGCACGGAATACCAGATGCTCAGGCGTTCGTCCTGCACGAGTTGCGACAGGCTAGCCGGGAGCAGCGTGTAGGCCTCTGGGATGAGCACGGTGGTGGCCCCGGCCAGCGGGCCAGAGAAGTAATCGAAGGTGGACATGTCAAAATGCAGCGGCGAATGGTTGCTAAGGCGGTCCTCTGGCAGCAGGCTGTAGGTCGCCGCAGCGGTGCGGGCGTAGCTCAGGCCGCTGGCATGGGTGTGCATAATGCCCTTGGGTTGCCCGGTGGAGCCTGAGGTGTACATGATGTAGGCCAGGTCGTCTTGCATCAGGCGCCGCCCTGGGGGGGTGGCGGGCAGTTCGGCCAGGCTTTCCCAGGGGAAGTTCGGCAGGGCGGGTTCGTGTTCGCCCGGCAACCCCACCACAAAGCGCAGGGGCGTGTCGGCCCAGGGCGGCCAGCGTGGCGGCCTTGTCTGCGCCCGTGATGAGCGCCTGCACCCCGGCATCTCGGAGGATTTCCGCCAACCGCGCTGCCGGGGCGCGGGGGTCCAGCGGCACATAGGCCGCCCCGGCACGCATGATGCCATAGATGGCCAGCGGGGTTTCCAGCCCTTTGTTCAGGTAAACCCCAACCCGGTCGCCCTTCTGGATGCCCTGCGCGATCAACAAATGGGCCAACTGATTGCTGCGTTCAAAGAGCGCCGCATAGCTGAGGCTGCGCCCCTGAAAGCGCATCACGTCTTTTTCGGGGTGGCGTTCTGCGCTGCGTTCGAGGGCATGTGGGATGAGGTAGAGCATCGCTCAGAGGCCCAGCATTTGCGCAATAACCAGGCGCTGGATATCGGACGTGCCGCCATAAATGACGCCCCCCCACGGCATCGCGCAGGTCGCGTTCGATCTCGGTTTCGGTGAGGTACCCCCGCCCACCAAATACACGGATGGCATCCAGGCTGGATTCCAGAAAGTGCTCGCTGATGATGAGCTTGGCCATGGCGGCTTCGAGCGCGGCGGACTGGCCCTGCTCCTTGAGCCAGGCGGCTTTATAGAGGTAGAAGCGGGCGCTTTCCAACCGCAGCTTCATCTCCACAAGGCGGTTGGCCACAGACTGGAACTTGCCAATGGGCTGCTTGAATTGCTGGCGCTCGCAGGCGTAGGCGATGGTCTGTTCCAGTTGGCGCGCCATGCTGCCCACGTGGCTGGCAAAGATAAAGCTGCGTTCCCAGTTCATCGACTCCGTAAAGACGCCCGCCCCAGCGCCCTCCGGGCCCAGGCGGTTTTCCGCTGGCACCAGGGCATCCTCAAACCACACATCGCCCATTGGCACAGTACGCACGCCCATTTTGGGGCGGTGCGCGGAGGTCCGCAAGCCGGGCGTGTTGCGCTCCACCAGAAAGGCGCTCACCCCCCAGCGGCCTATTTGGGGGTCGCGCGTGGCATAAACGATGAACAGGTCCGCCAGCGGCGCCATGGTGATGAAGTGCTTATGGCCGTTCAGCAGATAGCCGCCCTCGGTGGGCGTGGCGCGTGTTTGCAGGCTAAAGGCATCTGAACCCGCGTCTGGCTCCGTCACGGCATCCGCGCCAATCAGCGTGCCCGCCACCAGGCCCGGCAGGTAGCGCTGTTTTTGCGCCGGGCTGCCAAAAGCAAGGATGGTCTCCTGAACGGCCCACATCTGCGAGTTTACAGCCAGGGTCAGGCCGTTGTCTGGGCAGCCATAGCCCAGGGCCTCGGCGCCATGCACCGCAGAGAGCAGGTCCAGGCCCTGGCCGCCATATTCCACCGGCACATGCAAGCCCAGGATGCCTTGCTGCGCGATCTTTTGCCAGTTCTCCGGCAGGAAGGTTTCGCTGGCATCCCGCTCTCGGATGGCGTGGTCCAGCGCGTTCTGCGCAAAGGCAACAATTTCATCCCAGCGGCGTTGCTGGGCTTCGGTCCAGGCAAAATCCATGTGTTCGCTACCGTTCAGAACAACCCGGTGTGGGTTCGGCCTCATAAAAGCAGGCAGCCATGGCCGCTGCCCAACGCGCATGCCCTGCTTCGGTCAGGTAGCCTAGGTCATCCTCCGCAAAGAAGGTTTGCACTTCTGACAGGGGCAAGGCTTGCAGGTAGGCGCCCATCCCCAGGAAGGGCAGGCTGTGCCGCGTGGCAATTCCCGCAGGCGGGCTTCTGGCAGCAGGGCGTCGTAGGCACCCAGCTCAGCCGACCAGCCCGGCCCGCCAGCCTGCCCCAGCAGTTCCTCCGGCAGGTAGGGGATGGTTACCAGGCGCAGCGTGATGCCCTCCGCACGCAGTTGCTCCGCAAACTGAAGCAGCAAGCCTTCTGCAATGGCGAAGGCTTCCTCGGCGCGGGGGTCCCCGGCGCGGAAAACAAAGCTCGCTGCGCCAAAGGGGGCCGCCGCCGAACGTTGCGCCACGTGGGGCGCCGGGGTAGAGGAGGCCGCCGTGCCATCAAGCACCCGTTGAAGCCCGTTAAGCAGCAAAAAGTGGCTGCTGAGCGTGCGGACGGGGCTGGGGGGGTCATAGCCCCGGATAATCTGATGTTCAGCAGTGTGACGGGTGTTGTAGTCATCCGGGTGCACCTCCACGCGGCCCCCTGCGCCCAGGGTAAAGTAGGGCGCGCGCCGCCTGGCCCCTCTGCCACCTGAAAGTCGTTCGCCAGGTGAAAGAGCACAACGATTTCGGCCAGGTCCAGGTCTTGCCAGATGTAGGTGAAGAAGCGCGTATCCGCATAGAGGCCCGGCCCATAGCCCAGCATCCCCAGGGCCAATACCTCGGCATCCGCCAATTGCTGCTGCAACTGCTGGCCCATGTGCGCTGCTTGCGGGACCTGCAAAGCCTGCACATAGGTATCGCCGGTCAGCGCGATGCGGTAGGTCTCTTCTGCCAGCGCAAAATCGGGATAGTACCAGCCATAGCGGTTGGTGAGCGCGTTGCCGCCCGTTTGCGTAACAATGCGCCCATAAGGCACGGTCAGGCCGGAGGTGTTTTCTAGGGGTGCCACCCCCACGACGCTGGCGGCTTGCAGCGCCCCTTCCAGCAGCAGCAGGCCGCCCAGCAGGGCCAGAACCACTTGCTGCCAACGGCGCAACGGTTGATCTGGCTGGGGCCGCGCCAGCAGGCAAAGCAGCGTCATTTGCAGCATGATGATCATCAGCGCCACCTGCAACAGCGGGAAAGAAGCCCAGCGCAGGATGCTGCTCATGCTATAGAGCAGGGCGCCGAACCCGGCCAGCATCAGCGCAAACAGCCAGGGCCGGGCCTGGACAAACCCAATGCTCCACCGGAAGAACGCCAGCCCGCGCAACGTAAAAACCATCCCCACCCAGGGGATGAACCCCAGCGAGAACAGCGCAAAGGGCACTGCCACCGGCACCGCCAGGCTGCCCACCATGAGGGGATCGCGCCCCAACCCGGCCAGCAGGTCCACCCAGCCCACCACCCACGCCATCAGCGTGATGACCAGGACCAGCACATACTCGCCCTGGTCCAGCCAGGGTTGCAGGCGTTCTTCAAGTGAGGCAGGCTGCTGTTGGGAACTTTCCATAGGGTTCGCTGCACATTTCTGCGGATTAAGGGAGATTATAGTGCAATCCCGGTGCCCTGCAAATAGGCCCTGCCCCGGCCTTATGGGCTGCTGCGCGCAGGTGCGCTACAATCAGCGGTGTGAAGATGGGTAACGGAATAGGTCCAAGGTTTATGGCTTCTCCCCAGAGCTTGCTTTTGACGGAGCGTGATATTGCCCTGCTGGTCCAGCGGGTGGGGCTGCACGCCATCATGGATCGCGTGATTGCACAGACTGGCCGGGCTTTTCTGGAGATGCAGGCGGGTCGGGTGCAGGTCAGCCCCCGCCAGGGCTTCATGTTTCCGGCGCCGCACACGGGCGTGCTGGAATGGATGCCCGCTACCCAGGTGGGGGACGCGGTGATCCTCAAGGCAGTGAGCTATAGCCCCCACAACCCCCGGCAGCGCGGGCTGCCCACCATCCTCTCGACCCTCACGCTCTATGATGTGCCTTCGGGGCACCTGGTGGCGCTGGCGGATGGCACCTTTCTGACCGCCGTGCGGACCGGAGCGGCTTCTGCGCTGGCCAGCCGTCTTTTTGCACATCCAGAGAGCCGCGTGCTGGGTTTGGTGGGCTGTGGTGCCCAGGCGGTGACGCAAGCCCATGCCCTCTCGCGCTACTTTGACCTGGAACGTATCCTGATCTACGATATTGATCCGGCTGCGGTGGCCTCGTTTCCGCGCCGCGTGGCCTTTCTGGAGTTGCCGGTAGCCGCCCTGCCGCTGGCGGAACTCGAAGCCGAGGCGGACATCCTGTGCACCGCAACTTCTGTCCCGGTCCATGCGCCACCGGTGATCACCGCGCAACACCTCAAGCCGCATGTCCACATCAATGCTGTGGGGGCGGACCTGCCCGGCAAAACAGAACTTCCGCTGGACTTTTTGCGCGCCAGCTACGTCTGCCCGGACTACCTGCCCCAGGCGTTGGTCGAAGGCGAGTGCCAGCGCCTGGCCCCGGAGGAAATCGGCGCCGAACTGGGCACTGTGCTCCTGAACCCGGCGGCTTTTGCAGCCCACCAAAACCGCCCAACAGTGTTTGACTCTACGGGGTTTGCCCTGGAAGACCTGGCCGCCCTGCAAGTGCTGCTGGCCTATGCGGAAGATTGTGGCATAG
>JAAUUD010000010.1 GCA_012031655.1 Anaerolineae bacterium
TGATGAGTGGGATCGTATATACCTGCTCTCAGTCAATAGCTATAGTTTCCCCTCAGACTACCGCACCGACTTCTACGCCGGGCAACGCTGGTTTGTGCGCGATCGCTGAACCTGGCAGAGCAAAGCCTGGCACAGCTTGAGGCCGTGCTGGACAGCACAGCTTATGACCTGGCCAAAGTAGATGAACAAGCCTTTTATGCCTACGCTGCCGAGCGGTTGAGGCTCTTGTATGTAGGCATTACGCGTGCTCGTTCTGACCTATGGATCTCCTGGAATACGGGCAAGGGGAAGGAGCCCAGCCGCCTGGCGCTGCCCATTGTTCATCTGCAAGGGTGGCTGGACCAGCAAGCATGAAGGCGCAATGGCACCTCCAACACGCCCACGGGAGCCCTGAACTGCCAGATTGGGCAGTGGATTTCAACCTGCACACACTGACTGCCAGGTTGATGATCCAGCGCGGGCTTAATGACGCCCAACAGGTGGCTGGTTTCCTCTATCCAGAGCGCTACTCCCCCGCTCTGCCGGAGCTTTTGCCGGGCCTGGACGAAGGCGCCAGGCTCATAATTGAGACAGTCTCCGAGGGCACTTCTATTCTCCTCTGGGGAGACCATGATGTCGACGGCATTTGCACGACCCTGGTCTTGGAGGAAGCCCTGCGGCAAATCGGGGCTGTGCCTGTGGTGCATATCGCTGCCTATCGGGGCGTTTCTGGGGCGTTGTTGCAACAGTTGGTGCAGCAGCATAGCCCAGGTTTGGTCATCGCTTGCGATACAGGCGCCTACAGCCATGCCGCTGCGCAAGCGCTCTCGAAGTCCAAGATCCCTTACCTTGTGCTGGACCATAGTGGGCTGCCAGAAGCGCCGCTCAAAGACGCGGTGATGATCAATCCTAATCTCTTGTCACCAGCGCATCCCCTAGCGACCTTAGCAGGCGTTGGCATTGCCTTTAAGGTCGTGCAGCAGCTTTATCATCAACTTGGGGGGGAACGCCAGCTTGCCCGCTGGCTGGAGCTGGTTGCCCTGGGGACACTGGCCGAGAGGGTCCCGCTACTCGGCGAAAGCCGCTATCTGGTTCAGCAAGGGTTGCGCCAGCTCACTGACACGGCGCGGCCAGGGCTGGTAGCCTTGGCGCGTGCCGCCGCTGTTGAGCTGGCAACGCTCGGCGCGGAGGATGTGCGTTTATCCCTGGCGCCCCGCCTGAACGCATTTGCACGCCTGGGCGATGCCCAAAATGCTCACGCCCTCCTGACGGCAGATGCAAGCCAGGCGGCCATGCTGGCAACCCGAGGCAGAAGGGTTTAACCAGCGTCGCCAGTTGCTCAGTCGCCAGGTGCTCCAGTCCGTTCAGGAAGCCATTGAGCAAGATCGAACGTTGCTGGACTGGCGAGCGCTGGTTCTGGAGAGCCCGCACTGGCACCCCAGGGTTGCTAGGCGCGGTCGCTGGGCAGCTCAGCGAGGTCTATCAGCGGCCTGTCGTGCTTCTGGTCACGGATGAAAGCGGCATTGCGCGTGGTGCGGCGCGCAGCCGAGGTGGCGATGATCTTCTGCAAGCGTTTGCTCAGTTGCAGGGGTTGCTGGTGAGCTTTGGCGGGCATCCTCAGGGGGTGGCCTGGCGCTGGACCCGGCCAACCTGCTCATGCTGAGGCGCCAGCTTTCCAATGCGCTGGCTCAGCAGAAGCCGCCGGAAGTTGTCGAGCATCTTGAAATTGATGCACGCCTGCCCCTGGAGCAGATTTCGCCCGCCTTGCTGCGGGATATTGAGCGCCTGGGGCCGTTTGGGGCGGGCAATCCGCGCCCTCGTTTTTTGGCGCAAGGGGTGCTGGTACGTTCCATCGCCAAAATGGGGCGCGAAGAGGAGCACCGCCGCTTGCGAATTCAGGATGCAGAGCGTGCCATTCATGAGGTGCTCTGGTGGAATAGTGCCGGGTTGGAGGCCCCCAGCGGCCTGATTGACCTGGTTTATGAGGCACGCCTGGTGCGGCGCGAAGGCCAGCAGGAGTTACAACTCACCCTGTTGGATTGGCAAGCACAGGTAACCCTGGAAGGAGCCGCTCCCCAGCCTCAATGGATTGACCTGCGCGGCACATCCCCTGATATTGCGTCACTACGGGCACAGCACGCAGACCTGCAAATCTGGGCAGAAGGGTTTAGCCGGGCCAGCAGCCCTGGCAAGGCGGGCTACACGCTGAAGCCCTCAGAAGCCCTCCTGATCTACACCGCGCCGCCCGCGCCCCAGGTGCTCCAGGCGGTGCTCAGGCGGGTTAAGCCGACTACTGTTTACTGGTTTGCCCGTTTACCGCCTTTTATGGACTACGCGAGCTTGCTCCAGGCCCTGATAGCGGCGCTACGTGCAGGGATGTCTGGGGGTGTTTCGCTCCACCTGGAACAGTTGGCGGCCCGACTGGCGATTTCAACTGCGCTATGCCTGGCTTTGCTCCAGGTTGTGGCCCCTTTTTTTCGTTACGAGGGTTCGCTAGAGGCAAGCTTTCGGCCTACGCAGGTTGACACACCCCCGACAATACACCTCCCGAAGGCGCTCGAAGCGCAGATTGACGAGATGAACGCCTATCGCCGCTTTGTGCAACGGGCAACCCTGGAACAGTTGATCCCATGAGCCGCTATCTGATCCCTAAAGGTCCTGCCAGGGCCGAAATTCAGATTTCTAACTCCCGCTTTATTTCTTCGGTTGGATATGCGCCCACCGTCGAAGCAGCCCGCGCATTCATCCAGGCAGTCCGCCAGGAAATGCCAGAGGCCAACCACCATGTTTATGCCTTCAAAGTGGGCCATGGGGCGCAAGTCACAGAAGGCATGAGCGATGACGGCGAGCCATCTGGCACCTCTGGGCCGCCGACGCTGGCTGTGGTGCGTGGCACAGCGGTTGGCGACCTGGTGCTGGTGACCACACGCTACTTTGGCGGGACTAAGCTAGGCACAGGGGGGCTGGTTTATGCCTATACCAACGCTGCCAAAGAAGGGCTAAAGGCACTCCAGACAGAATGGAAGGTCCTCAGAAAGCTGGTTGGCGTCACAGTACCATATACCCTTTATGAACGGTTGAAGCAGCTCACCGAGAAATACGAAGGGCTGCTGGAAGATGAGGAATTCAGCGGCGAAATTACCCGCTACATTCGGTTTCCACTGGAAAACCTGGTCGCTTTCGAGGATGATATGCGGCAACTCTCGAATGGAAGCATCGTGCCCGTGGTGTTGGACGATGTGTAACGAGCAAGGATAGATCAGTTTGGGCACCGAGCAATTAAAATGGATCGGGGCACGTCTTGCGCTGGTCGCGGTGGGCGTTGGGTTCGCTTTTGCCATGGTCCAGGCCACGCTCGCGCTATTCCCGGATCTCACCGGAGAAACCAACCTGCTTAACATCCGGCCTGGTGGGGAGCGCTACATTTTTCGCACCTACGATGGCGACACCTTTCATCACCAACCGGGCGCGGTGCGCCCTCCTGCCGAAAATATCGTGCTAGAAGACCACCTTCGCTATTATGATGACGATGGATTCCGAGAGCCAGCCATGCGTGCCGATCATTATCCAGTGATTGCCCTGGGAGATAGCTATACCGAAGGTGGCGAGGTGCCCTGGGTGGATGTGCTCGCGGAGGAACTTGATACCCCGGTGCGGAACCTTGGCTGGCGCGGCTATGGACCATTAGAAATGGCCGCCGTGATGGAACAATATGGGCAAGGCGACCATGAGTGGGTGCTGATTGGCTTCTTCGAAGGCAATGACCTTGGCAATGTATATACCAGCACGCAGCGTCTGCAAGCAGAAGGCCAGCTAGACACCAGCCGTAACCGTAATTGGGGCGGAGATGCTGAACCCTTTCGGCCTGCAACGAGTGCCGATGATTTTACCTATATCCGTTGCAGCACCTTGTGGCCGAAAAAAACTATGACCTGGCCTACATTAGCGGTTATCTGTGGTGGCTGAACATTTCAGAAGCCGACTACCGCGCCTCGCAGAACATTGCCCTGGCACGTGAAGCTTTCCGTAATATACGTGACCAGGCGGGAGATGCCTGTGTTGGTCTGGTGTATCAGCCGACCAAAGGCCATATCTACTTTCAATATGCAGACCCTGCTGGTAACCGTGACCTCGTGCTGGAGAATGGGGTGCAGATGGGCCTCAACGCAGAAGGTTGGATCGTTGAGCAGGTTTTTGGCCCCCTGGACTACGCGTCTTTCATCCAGAATGTGGACAATCAGCATACCGTGATGCGCGAAGTCGCCCAGGAGCTGGGCCTACACTTTATTGACCTGGTGCCTGCCTTCCAGGCAGCCGCCCAGCAGGGCCGCCTGCTCTACTATCCCTATGACTCCCACATGAGCGAAGCTGGGCATATTCTGGCAGGTGAAACGATCGCTGCTTACCTGGAAGCCAATGCAGATGGCTGTGACTAGGCCAACCCTGGCCTTCCTGGGGGCAGGTCGGGTCGCTACAGCGCTGGGGTTGGCCTGGCAGGCGCGCGGCTATACCATCACGGCGGTTGGCTCGCGCAATCCTGCCTCCGCCAGGCGCCTGGCAGAACAACTTGCCTGCCGCGTGGAACCCTTTCCCCAGGCTGACCTGGTTTTTTTGAGCGTTCCAGATGATCAGATTGCCGCTGTCGCCCGCGCCTGGTTGGGAAATAACGGTCAAGGTGCCTTAATCCATACCTCTGGAGTTCATAGCTTAGCTTTATTTCCCAATATTTCCCAAAATCAATTTGGGACTTTTCACCCGGCCTACCCTTTTGGCCCACAGACTCGCCTAACCGGTGAAGAAGGCTTACTGATTGGGATCGAAGCAACCTCGGCAGAATTAAGCCAGATGTTGGAAGGGGTGGCGCTTGATCTGGGTGGGCGTCCGGTGTTTCTGCCCGCAGATGCAAAAGCTCGCTATCATCTGGCGGCAGTGGTCGCCAGCAATTATCTGGTGACGCTGTTCGAATTTGCGCGAAGCCTGTATGCTCAAGTGGGCGTGCCAGCAGAACTGAACACCGCGACTGTGCTCACCCTGATGCAGGGAGCCTTGCAGAATCTGGTAGTCTATCCCCCGGCTCAAGCACTTACTGGCCCGATTGCGCGGGGTGACCTGGCGACATTGCACTTGCACCTGGCTGCCCTGGAACAAACTCCCTGGTTGGCGCTCTACTGCCAACTGGGGCTGCATACGGTTGACCTGGCGCCAGACCTCCAACCCGAGCAGCGTCAACAGATCAAAACGTTGCTGACCCGCCTTTGAAGGGAGCCCTATGCGCACCACCGTGAGTTTCTTTCAAAAACAGAAGGACAATCAAATCCCGATTACCATGGTCACCGCCTATGACGCCACCCTGGGGCGTCTGGCAGAGCAAGCGGGGGTTCAAACTCTGCTGGTTGGGGATTCGCTGGGCATGGTGGTTCAGGGGCACGAAAACACGATCCCTGTGACGCTGGACGCCATGATTTATCACACGCAAATGGTAGTTCGTGGGACTCGGAAAGCTTTTGTGATCGCAGATATGCCTTTTATGACCTATAACATCTCTTCTGATCAAGCACTGGCCAACGCTGGCCGCTTGATTCAGGAAACAGGCTGCCAGGCCGTTAAACTGGAAGGCGGGGAACGCATCGCTGCCACCCTGGAGCGCCTGGTAGAAAACGGTATTCCTGTTCTGGCCCACATTGGTCTGACTCCGCAGAGCGTCCACCGCTATGGTGGTTGGCGGGTGCAGGGCAAGACTCCGGCAGAAGTACAGCAACTCCTGGCCGATGCACTGGCTGTGCAAGCAGCCGGAGCTTTTGCCGTCGTCCTGGAACTCATCCCGGCGGAACTGGCGGCTTATCTCACCCAGCAACTGACTATCCCGTCTATTGGTATTGGCGCTGGGGCTGGGTGTAGCGGTCAGGTGCAGGTGATGCATGATATCCTGGGCTTGCTGGAGGACTTCACGCCGCGCCATGCTCGGCGCTATGCCAGCCTCGCCCAGCAGGCAGTGAGCGCGATTAGCACCTATCGGCACGAAGTAGAAACGGGCGTGTTTCCTGCCGAGCAGCATAGCACGCCAGCGAGCGAAGACTTGGCTCAGTACTTATATGGGCAGCAGGCCAAGCCATGAAGATTTGCCGTACCATTGCTGAAGTGCGGGCTTTCCGTCAGACGCTCGTGCAGGGCGTTGGCTGCGTGCCGACCATGGGATACCTGCATGCAGGCCATGCGGCGCTTGTGCAAGCGAGCCAGGCTGCCCACCCCGCGACGATCGTCACGCTTTTCGTGAATCCCGCCCAGTTCAACGCTGCTGAAGACCTGGCGAACTACCCGCGCGATGAAGCAGGCGACCTGGCCAAGCTGGTAAGCTGGGGGGTGACAGCCGTTTTTATACCTACCGTAGCTGAGATATATCCGACAGGGTATCAAACCTATATTGATGTTGAGGAAGTTTCGCAGGGCCTGGAAGGACAATATCGCCCGGGGCATTTTCGTGGTGTTGCGACCGTGGTGGCCAAACTGCTCAATATCATTCAACCGAGCCACGCCTATTTTGGCCAGAAAGATGCGCAACAGGTGGCGGTAGTGCGCCAGATGGTACAAGACCTGGCGTTGCCTGTCGAGATTATGGCGTGCCCCACAGTCCGCGAGTCAGACGGATTGGCGCTTTCTTCACGCAATGCTCGGCTTAGCCCCGCTGAACGCCGTGCGGCCCCTGTGCTTTACCGGGCATTGCGTCAAACGCAGGACGCCTATCAGGCGGGGGAACGCCTGGCAGAAACCCTTGTGGAGCAGGCTCGCGCTATTATCCATGCAGAGCCGCTGGTTCGGCTTGAATATCTGAGCTTGAATGACCCGCAAACCTTGAAGCCACTCGCGGGAACCCTGGCAGGTAGCGCACTACTCTCACTGGCCGCTTACTGTGGTCCGGTGCGCTTAATTGACAACCTGCTTCTGGCAAAGCATAGCGAACATTTGTAGCCTTTTCACCAGACAAATCATTTGCAGGAAAAACGAAACAGTGCAATAATTGCGTTTTGAAGATAAGATATAGCTTAATGAACTCTGTTTGTAGGAGAAACACGCATGGCAAGTGTCACATACCGAAATGTCTTTAAGCGCTTTGGCGATGTAAGCGTCATCCACGATCTCAATATCGACATTGCCGATGGTGAGTTCCTGGTCTTTGTTGGCCCATCGGGGTGTGGAAAGTCCACCAGCTTACGTATGCTGGCGGGCCTGGAAGAAGTCACTGATGGCGAAATCCTCATTGGCGATCGTGTGGTCAATAATGTGGCGCCGAAGGACCGTGACATTGCGATGGTGTTTCAGAGCTACGCGCTCTACCCCCACATGACGGTCTATGACAACATGGCTTTTGGCCTGAAGTTGCGCCGTACCCCCAAACAGATCATTGACGAACGGGTGCGCGACACCGCCAAAAGCCTGGATATCGCCCACTTGCTGGACCGTCGCCCGCGTCAGCTTTCGGGTGGTCAGCGCCAGCGCGTGGCCCTGGGGCGCGCTATTGTGCGCGAGCCGCAGGTCTTCCTGCTGGATGAGCCGCTTTCTAACCTGGATGCCAAGTTGCGCGTAGAAGCGCGCGCTTTCATCAGCCGCCTCCACCAGCGCCTGGGGACCACCTTTATTTACGTGACGCACGACCAAACTGAAGCCATGACGATGGGCACGCGCATTGCGGTACTCTCCGGCGGCTTCTTGCAGCAGATTGACTCGCCTTCCAAACTGTACAGCTATCCAGACAACATCTTCGTGGCAGGGTTCATCGGTAGCCCCTCCATGAACTTCTTCAATAGCAAGGTTGTGCAGCAGGATGGCAGCCTGATGATTGACGCCGACATGTTTGCCATTCCCGCCCCACCAGACCGCGAGCACTTGCTGCGCGATTATGTGGGCAAATCGGTGGTACTTGGGGTGCGCCCAGAAGACATGCATCACCCGAACTACCAGCCTGCTGGCATCAAACCAGCCCATATTGAAGCGTTGGTTGATGTGATTGAGCTGATGGGTAACGAGAAAATCGTCTACTTGAGCTTTGAGAGTGGCACCAACCAGACCTTCCTGGCGCGTCTGGATCCCCGTTCCGATGTGCATCTGGGCGGCAGGACGGGTATCAGCATCAACCTGGACAACGTCCATATCTTTGATGCCGAAACCGAAGTGGTTATTCGCGATAACCCCGCCCCAGACCCGAACGCTTACCGTATTTCCAAGGCGACGCGCAACGTCGGCCCTCACTAGCCCTTATACAGGGTAGTGTTTTCGAGCAGGTTGCCTTTGGGCAGCCTGTTTTTATTTGTACATCTGGTGCCAACGCATGGCATAAACCTGTTTTTCGCTTTACGATAGACGACTGAATTGCTGGGTTAATTTTCTGGGCTGCATAGGAATGCTTTATGACCCAAAAGCCAATCGAAGAGTTGCTAAAGCTGCTCCAGCTTATTCTGCCAATCCATGGAGCTCTGATTATGGTGGCCAAACGCACGAGTGTGGTAGCGCCAGAGGTCGTCGCTGCCCTCCCAGAGGGCTTTGTCATTCCTGATGCGCTAGTCCAACAGGCTATCCAAACTCCCCAACGGCTTTCAGAGTCTCGCGCTGGCCAGTCAGAAATTGTGCTGACTGTGGCCGGGCCACGGCAGATCGTGGTTCTGGGGGTGCGTCAGGCTAATTTGGAACTAACGCCGATACACGAACAAGTGCTACACGCTGTTGCGCAGCAAGCGGCTCATCTCATCGAGCAGGATCATCATGAGCAGCTTTTGCAGCAGAAGTTATCCCGGGCTAACGATCTGGTGGAGGAGCTTGAATTTATCCGGCGGGCTGACCGTGAGCTTTCTTCGCGCTTGGACCCGGACCGTGTAGTGAGCTACACCCTCGATTGGGCGCTCCGGCGCACCATGGCGGATGCAGGCTTGGTCATTGTTCTGGAGCGAATGAGTAAGCGCCTGATTTTGAAGGAATATGCAGGCATTCGGGATCTATCACGAGTTCGGAAGCTTCTTCAGGCGGAGCCGTTCTCGGTTGAAGCCGGGGTATTGACCGCGCTCTTTCAGAGCGGGAAGGCTCAGGTGGCGGATATTGATAATGATGCAGCGGCGTTTCCCCCTGCCCTGAACCATGCCAAAAGACAACTTCTGGTACCCATGATCTCACATAAACGGGCGATTGGGGTCATCTGGCTGGAGAGTAAGCAGACGACGCGCTTCGACCAAGATGCGGTGGACTTTGTGAACCGGGTAGCGAGCATGGCAGCGGTCGCGCTGGACAACGCCCAGCTGTTTGAGCAAGCAGAACAACTGGCTGATGATATGGCGCTGATCTACAACGGTGGCCGAACCATCGCTGCTTCTCTGGAGTGGGAAGCTGCTGTGCAAACCATCGCGCAAGGGTTGGCATTGGCCATCAAGGGGGCAGGTGCGGTGCTGTTTCATTATGATCCCGCCACGCAGACAGCACGTCAGGTGGCTTCCTATGGTGTGAGTGGCGAAGTTGCTGCACGGGCCAAACAGCAAGGCATGGTTTGGCAGGTGGCCAGATTACCGGGCGTGATGGAAGCGATCCAGAATAACCGGCTGGTGAGCATCGAAGCGAAGCACGCCTCACCTGCGGAAGAAGCCTGGTTGGCAGAATGGCAAGTTCCGCTAGTGGCCGTCGTTCCGTTAACCGCGCAGGGCAATACGATTGGTCTGGCTGTGCTGTTGCGTAACCCGCCGGCTACGGAGTTCATCGCTTCTGAGACGTTTATTGCGGAGTCTCTGGCCACCCATGCTGCTGCGGTTTTGCGCCAGACGCTTCTTTATTCAGAAGTGCGCGAGCTAGAAAAAATCAAGTCAGAGATGATCCGCATGGCCTCGCATGACCTGCGTAGCCCCATCGCAAACATCAACGGTTACCTGACGCTGGTTGAACTCGACCTGGAAGGGCAGGCGCCACCAGGGGTTGCTGAATATTTGCAGGCCATCCGCCGCAGTATTGACCGCATGGATGAACTGGTGGAGGGGATGCTAGCGCTGGAACAGGTGGAAGGCCGGCGCCATCATGAAACCGAACTTTTTGCGCTGGATGACTTGGTGCGGGCCGTGCTGGATGACCAGAGTGTGGCAGCACGCTTGAAAGCGCAATTGCTAACCCGCACGCTGGATGGAGAAGCGGTCCAGGTCCGTGGGGTCCGGCTTCAGGTTCAGCAAGTAATCGTGAATTTGGTCAATAATGCCATCAAGTACACCCCACACGAAGGTCAGATACACGTCACCTTACGCCTGGTGCAAGATCAGGGCCGGGTTCACATAGAAGTTAAGGATAACGGGTTGGGAATCCCTGAGAATCGACAGGCGCGCCTTTTTGAGCGCTTCTATCGTGCCAAGCAACCTGGCACCGAAGAAATTAGCGGGACGGGCCTTGGCTTGAGCCTGGTGAAGACAATCGTAGAACGCCACCACGGCCAAGTCTATTTTGAAAGCCAGGAGGGCCAGGGGAGTTTATTTGGTTTTTGGCTTCCGGTGGCTGCTTCAGCCAAGCTTAGCCCGGCATCGCTTGGATAACCCTGGCGCCCTCTTCGGCAGGCGTGGTCACAACCCCCAGGCAGCCGATAGCCCGCTTTGCATATAGCTGTTGAATCACCTCTTGCACGCTCAGGGCATCTTCTATCGAAATGCAGATTGAGCAGGTGGTGGGGCCAGAGCCACTGATCACCGTGGCCAACGCGCCTGCCCGCCGTGCCGCGTGGCGTACCTCGGCCAGGTAGGGAATCAGCGCTTCGCGGGCTGGCTCCACCACCGCATCCCGCTGAACAGCACTCGCCAGGAGGTGAATATTGCCCATGTGCAGTGCGTGCACCAGTTCGGCAATCACCCCTGTTTGATGGACCAACACGCTCAGGGGCACAACCTTGGGTAAGACGGCACGGGCTTCCTGGGTAGGCACCTCAACTTGAGGCGTGGTGAGCGCGAGGTACAAGCCTGGCGGCACGGGGAGCCGATGGATTTCTGAAGGCAGCAATCCGGTCACCAACACAATCCCGCCAAAGAGCGCCGGGGCAACATTATCTGCGTGACGACCACTCACCGCTTCTTCTGCATCCAACACTGCTGGCAGCAGATCTTCAGGCGTCAGTAGCTCTCCAAAAAGCACATTGGTGGCCACCGCCGCAGCAACTGCGCTGGCTGCACTGCTCCCCAATCCGCTGGCAGGCGGAAGTCCCTTCTCAATGCTCAGTTGTACTCCTGCATTGATCTGGAGGAGATCGAGCACACGTGCTGCGGCAATGGCTGCTGTATTCTTCTGGCTGCTGCGCGGTAGCCGACCATCATCCCCCACGATGCTAACAACCTCAACCCCAGGCGTATCATGGCGTTCAGCAGTTACAAAATCGCCAACATCTGCCACCGCCAAGCCAATGACATCAAAACCAACGCCCAGGTTGGCAACCGTCGCGGGGGCAAAGGCTCTCACTTTTTGCATGGGCGGTTGTCTACCTCTAAAATGATACTGTTGATTGTATAGATTTGTCTCAGGTGTGCCAATCGTGTATTTGGGCGATGCAAGCGCAACACTTCTGGAAGACCTGCGCCCGGTGATGGAAGCAGAGTCAGTGCGGCTAGGGCACTATTATCTGGGCGTCGAACATTTGGTGCTGGCGCTGCTCCAGCAGTCCGAAAGTTTGCTGGCTGCGGCCTTGCAACACCTTGACTGTGCGCCGCAACGTGCTGTTTTCTTTCTGCGGGCAGAGTTGCGGCACACCTTAGACCGGCGCTACTGGCTGGGCTTTCGGGAGACGCCGCGCCTGGCCGCTTTGCTGGCAACCTGGCAGCAGCGCGCGCTTAGGCAACCATCACTGCCCAGCGAGCACACGCTGCTCCTGGAAATGCTGAAGGAGCCAGAAGCCACTCCCTGGCGCGTGCTTCGACTGCTCGATATTTCTATTGCGGATCTCCAGGCTGCCCTGAAGCATCTCGCTGCCCCATCAGAGGCTACATCAACATCATCTGCCGAGCCAACCTGCGCCTTACAAAGTCTGTTGCCGCTTTCCCAGGCAGATCAGGATGTGATCCAACGGGCCTTCGCTAGCCGCCAGCAGGTGGAGATGAAAAAGGCTACTGAGGATTGGCTGGCCGAATGGCGGCTCTTGTATGGGGAAGTTAGCCCGGCCCTAGAAAATGACCTGCCCGGCTGGATCGCGTTTGGCGCGGCAGATTGGTTGCTAACCTGGGAGTGGATGGACAAGAGCCTGACGACTCCGGCGCCTTTACAAGCGCTCTGGTCACCGGTTTTTCTGGCGCAGGATCATTCCGTAGGGCTGCGTCATCTGGCGAACTGGCCTACAAAGCGGCAGAGTAATTTGCTCGAGGCTTTGCAGGTCCAGGTTGCCCAGGCACAACCCTTCAGTTATCCAGTGTGGCAGGCGGCGGAATGGTTGCTGCCCTCTGTTTTTTCCCTGAAGGCCACAGCCTTGCAAGGGCCGCCTCAGGTTTCCCTCTTTCCTCTGGAAAACTGGGCAGATATGGTTTTTGCGCCTATTGGCCAGAGCATTGCGGTGAACGACCTGGTGGTTGTGGCGCAATCCCCCGCACAACAAGCCTATCAGTTGAGTGCGGCCTTCCCGGCAGCAGGCGCTGGAGGGGCTTCATCTGTGTGGGTGGTGGAAGACCCAGACTGGCACAATCGTTTCCCGGGTTTGCCCGTGCGCTATGTGGAAGGAGAATTGATAGACACGCGCCAGGCTAAGCTATTACGGGTAGCAGCAGCCTTAGCACCAGATTTTGATCCGGCTTCCCCACAGTTCGAAGTTGAAGGAGTGCTGCTACATAACCCATTCGCGCTGGTTGCAGATATGCTCACCTGGCAAATCCGGGGATCACGCGCTTCTGGATTTCCTGCGCTGGACTATGTGCGTGTCCAGAACGTTGAGCTGGACCTGGGTTGCTTTCTGATGACCAGCCCCTATCCAGATATCTGGTGGGAATTAGCGAATCTGGAGATCACGGCTCTGATGGGCGCCATCCCACGGTTGGCCGGGACCACTGCCACCTGGCCTGCGCTGTGGGCTGCCCTTCTGGAGCATGATTTGGACTTCGAAAAGTGGGGTATCTATGGCTTGGGCGACATGCTGCGTGGTCTCTATGGAGCGGCAGAAGCAACCGGTGGACTGGCTAACCGCTTGTTGCGGCTCACCCTTTTGTCCCTACACTACCTGACCAAACAACAGCTTGATATGCAGCGCGGGCGTTGGCTCTTTGCGCTAGCTGCCGTGGCCCTGACACGCTATCTGGATGCCCAGGCCCACACCTGAAAAGTACAAGGGCCAACCATGCAGCAGGTTGGCCCTTGTATTTTGACGTTTTGTGGCGAGTTGCCTAGCGTACCAGCTCGAAAGTCACCATGATGTTGACACTGACGCCCAACATCCCCACTTCAATAGGCGGTTGAGTGACGCTTTCGGCAGTGGCGCCTCCACCTAGTCCATAGGTATCAAACATCGGCTGGTTGGGCGAACCCGTATCCGCAACGGCCAACACATTACCAACCGAAACACCCAGCAAACCAGCCAGTTCTTCGGCGACGGCACGCGCGTTCTCTACGGCGCGGCTGCGGGCCTCGCTCGCCACAGCCTGGCGATCAGCAATGTCATAGTTCACGCCATAGATCGCGTTTGCACCGGCGTTCACGGCACCAGCCAGTACTTCGGCAATTTGTTGGATGTCCCGCACAGTAACCCGCAGCATGTTCGAAACCCGATAGGTGCTGCTTTCGCTGGGGCCTTCAGGACCGTAGAAGCGTTCCTGGTAGATGCTGAAGTTCTCGGTGCGGATGTCTTCGCGCTCGATGCCCAGGGCCAACAGCGCGCTAATCACGGCCTGGATTTGCTGGTTGGTTTGGTTGACGGCTACGCTCACGTCCTCATTCATGACCTCTACCCCCAGTGAGATGTACGCCAGGTCCGGCGGAGCAAAAGCCGTACCAAAACCATTGACGGTGATTGTGTTAGGGCGCATCTCGGGCTCCATAGGTTGCTGGCCAGGGTCAGCAGCGGCCAGCGGGGTCAGGACCATGCTCGCCACCAGGATCACCAGCGCTACCAGCATACGATACTTATGCATTGAAGGGTCTCCTTCTATTCTCTGTGAGTCTCATTGAGGCGATTAGCCTCCCCTAAATAACGTCTGTTACAAATATTCAGTTCCCAATTGGTGATTTCGACAATGGAAACCGTATCAGCAACCGTTGGTCTCTGTTACCATTTAGCAAAAGCAAAAAAGGGAGTTGCCAATGATGATTGATGTGGCCATTCTAGGTGCAACGGGCGCAGTCGGTCAGCGATTTATCCAGTTGTTGCAGGCGCACCCCTGGTTCCGGGTTGCAGAAGTGGTCGCTAGCGAGCGCAGCAGCGGCAAACACTATGCAGAGGCGGTGCGTTGGGTGCTGGATGGCGAAATTCCGCCGACAGTTGCGGAACTGGTGGTGCTGGAGCTCACTGACAGCCTGGCCTCCCCCATTGTATTTTCGGCCTTGCCCGCGCAGGCGGCTCTGGAGATCGAAGCGCGCCTGGCTGCGGAGGGGCACTTTGTTTTCAGCAACGCCAGCGCCTATCGCATGGCGCCGGATGTCCCGCTGTTGCTCCCGGAAGTCAATGCGGAGCACTTGCGGCTGGTTGGACGGCAACAAGCCGAACGCGGCTGGAAAGGCGGCCTGGTGACCAACTCTAACTGTACCGCTGCTCCCGTGGTCATGGCCCTGGCTCCGCTGCGGCACCTGGTGCCACAGCGCTTACATGTTGTGAGCATGCAGGCAGTGAGTGGTGCAGGATATCCTGGGGTGCCCTCGCTGGATATTCTGGACAATGTCATCCCATACATTGGCGGCGAAGAAGAAAAGCTGGCGGAAGAACCCCGTAAGATGCTGGGCACCTATCAGGATGGTGAAATCTTGCCCCTGGAGATGACCATCAGCGCGTCGTGCAACCGTGTTCCAGTGGTGGATAGCCATTTGGTGAGCATTGCCATGAACTTTCAGAACCCCGTTGGCCTGGAAAGCGTGCAGGCTGCCTGGGAGCATTTTGAGGCTCCTGCCAACGTTCGCACTTTGCCTTCTGCGCCTAACCCTGTGCTGGTGGTGACCGACGCGCCGGATCGCCCCCAACCTCGGCGCGATCGCCTGACCGGGGGCGGGATGGCAACTGTCATCGGGCGCTTGCGGGCGGCGGCAGCGCTGGATGGCATTCAGTTCATGGCGCTCACCCACAATACCATTCGCGGGGCAGCGGGTTGTTCTATCCTGAACGCGGAATTACTGGTTTCAGAAGGCTACCTCAGCGGTACTAAGGCACCGTCGGCAATCGCGGTTCGCTAAGCGGGCGAATGTCCCCGCCACAGGGCACTTCCACAACGGCGCTGGTCTCTGCCTCAGTATCCACACTCACCTGAAAGCAGGTGAAGCTGGGGCGGAGATTACCATCCGGAAGTTGCAGCACCATCTCCAGGGTTTCGCGTTCAATATTGCCTTGCCCCAGGTCAAAAACAGCCGTGCCGCTCTGCTGTTCCAGAAGCAAAGTATAGTTATCAACGTTTCCCGTAACATGTTCCAACAGGGTTCCGCGGCTTTCTGCCTCCACCAGGCGCCACTCGCCTGGGCCAATGAGCAACGCGAATAAGCCGCTACCCGCAATCAGTTCCACTTCCAGGCGGCTGCCTTCTTCTAGCCGGATGCTCTGCCCCGGACGCAACCGAGAAGCGATTTCTTCAGGCGATTCACGCTCATTACCCAGAGCGTCCGCCTGGTAGATTTCGCCCTCGATCTCGCTATAGGGGGCTTCCTGAGGGACAGTGAACGGCACCAGCATGGCGCTAAGCAGGCACAGCAGCACCACAACAACCAGGGCAGCCGCCAGAAACCGAAAAAGACGATGAACTTCCAGGAGTTTGGCGTCTGCTCGTGTGCGCATGTTTTTCCCTGTTATATAACCCCAGTGAGAATTCAATGTGCAAGCTAAGACTTCGATGAGTGCTTGCGCGGTCTTTGTAGACGTTTCATCTAAGGAGCGCGATACTGATAAGTAGACATATTCTACCATGTCCATTGGCGACGGAGAAACAGAATGCAGAATGCACCCTATGCGCCAGCGTCGGTTATTGAAGGCGTGGCGTCCTCAACTGCGCACGAAAATGGGAAGGCCAGAGCGAATGCTAGTCCGCCCGTGTTGCGCGCCATTGGGTTAACCAAAGAACTCCCGCTCGGCAAGGTCGTGGTGCATGCGCTACGCGGCGTCGATCTAACCATCTTCCGGAACGAGATGGTGGGCATCGTGGGGCCTTCGGGCAGCGGCAAAAGCACCCTGCTGGGCATTATGGGGGGCCTGGATACGCCCACAGGTGGCACTTTGGAGATTGATGGCATTGATGTCACGCGTATGAATGAGAGCCGCCTGACGGAAATCCGCAACGAGAAAATCGGCTTTGTTTTTCAGTTTTTTAACCTGGTGCCCACCCTCACGGCCCTGGAAAACGTCGCCTTGCCGATCCAATTTGCTCGCAAGCCCAAATATCACCCCGAAAAGCGCGCCAAGGAAGTGCTGGGGCATCTGGGGCTGGGAGATCGCCTGAACCACCGCCCTACGGAGCTTTCGGGTGGCCAGCAGCAGCGCGTTGCGATTGCCCGAGCACTGGCCAATAACCCGCCCCTGCTGCTGGCTGACGAGCCAACCGGCAACCTGGACTCGCAAGCGGCGGAAATCGTGCTGGATACCTTGCGTACTGTTCATCAGGAATTTGGAACCACGATTATCCTGGTGACTCATTCCCCCGAACTGGCTAACCAGATGCAACGTGTGGTTGAGCTGGTTGATGGCCGTGTCATGCGCGACCACGCAACGGATATGCGATGAACTGGCTACAAATTCGCCGCCAGTGGGCGTTTTATATCAATCATTCTCTGCGCGACCTGACGCGCAACGGATCCCGCACGGTTTTGCACTTTTTGCATTGCGACCGGTGTGGCGGCTGTGGTGGCGTTGCGCTCGCTGGCGCTGATGATTGCTGATGAGCTCACGACGAATCTTGCAGAAATTAACCGTGGGGATATTCAGATTGTCCCCACAGACCGTATTGACGCCACTTACTGGCAGTTCAACAATCAGAATGAGCGCGTTTTCTCCCCCGATGGGATGGAAGCCTTGCAGGAGTGGGCAACGGATGAAAGCGTGGATGTCCAGTTTGCTTCCACACGCAACTTCTTACAGCTTTTGCCGTTGGATGAAACAGGCGAACCTGGGAACCCCTTTTCGGTAGTGGCGATCCTCGTTCAGCCAGGTACCTGGCCCTACTATGGGGCTTCGTTTTCAACGGATGGCCGCCCTCTGAGCGTGCTCTTTGATGATACAGCGCCCAATATTGTGCTCTCGCGGCGGGCCGCACGCGATCATCGGTTGGCTGTAGGCGATCAGGTGTTGGTGGGTGGCCTGGATACCCCCTTCATTGTTTCGGCACTGGTTGATGACGAAGCCGAAGGCAGCCTGCTGCTGCGCAATGGTCCGGCTGGGTTGCTTGGCTTTGTCTACTATCCACTCAACCAGGCGGAGGACATCGGCCTGACCCCTTTGCCGGATGCTGCCTATGTGCGCCTGGACCTGGGGCGTGATGTTTCTGATGTCGATGCCAGCCTGGAAGCCCGTTTTGGCGAGGACGTTTCTCGTATCACCACCGCTGAACTGGAGGAACAGAACGAAGAAACCGCCTCGCTGGTCAATGACTTGATCCTGGTGATGGGGCTGTCATCTGTGTTAATCGGCGGCATCGGGATCATCAACACGATGTTGGTGATCGTGAGTCGCCGCACGCTGGAAGTTGCCGTCCTCAAGACCTTTGGCCTCAAGGCGTGGCGAGTGACTGTGCTTTTCCTGGTTGAGGCGGCCTTGATGGGCGCTATTGGGAGCCTGGTGGGAATTGCGCTGGGTGTGGTGCTGAGCTACCTCGTGCGCGGGGTTGGCGAAGAAGTGCTGCAATCGTCGCTTTCCTGGCGGCCCTACCCCGAGGCCTGGTTTAGCGGTCTGACGCTTGGCGTGGTGGTGACCGTTGCCTTTGGTTTTCTTCCAACCCTGGATCGCTGGGCAGGTGCGTCCAGCGGCGGTGCTGCGCCCGAACGAGGTCAAGCTGCCCAGCGCGGGTCTTGCGCGTACCCTGGCTGCATTGGGGTTCATCATCCTGCTTTTCGGGCTAACGCTCAACGTGATCGTCTCAGGGCGGCTGGAGTTGCCGCCTGAATTGATGTTTGGCCTGGGTGGGACGATCTTCGGCTTATTCGCCGGCGTCATCCTGGCTAACCAGGGCATCAATGCACCCATCCCAGCGGATGCCCTCCCGCACTTATCCGACAGCGCAACCTGTTTCTGGCGCTGGTGCTGGGAAGCCTGGCCCTAACGCTCCTCTTTGGGCTAAGCCTGTTCATCTCGGGTATTCCGGCATTCCTGGTCTATGGCCTCCCCTTGCTGATTGGCCTGGGGGCGTATGGCGGCCTGCATGGGTTACAGGGCGCCCGCCCTGCCCTGGCACTGGTGGCGGCACGCGGACTTCGCCAGGTCGTCTTCTGGGGTGGCGCGGCCATCCTGGGGGCGGTTGTGGCGGCGGGGATTTTCGTGATTGCCCAGGAAGTCTTTCGTGTTCTGTATCCAGATGATTCCCGCTCCAACGATCTGAGTCTGGCGGCAGGGGTGGCCTTGCTGGTTGGCTTGATGGTCACCACTGTTTTCCGCCGGTATGGGGCGCTCGCTCGCGGGCTTGATGGGCATGGCCCTGATCAGTAGCGCCGTGTTTACTGCGCTGGGCTTTGGTGTGGCAGATGCCGCCAGCCTCCTTTTGGGCGATACCTTCATCTGGGAGGGGCTGGAGCGCTTCGCAGTGGGAGTGATCGTCGTCGAAATGGCTACCCTGGCCTTGAGTGGCATGTATGTACTCATGTGGCTGGTGGTGTGGGCCATTGGGCGCATCCCCGCTCTGGGGAACGTGGACCTGAAACTCTCCATCCGAAACCTGGCCACACGGAAAGGCCGCACCGCCTCGACCATGCTGGGGCTGATCGCCGGGGTTGCGGCGCTGTCTTTGATCACCTTGACCACGGCGGCGGTAACTAACCTGTTGCAGGGGCAAATTGAAACCAACGCGGGCGGCAACGTGTTTGTCCTCTCTGCGATGATGGCCACGAATGAGGCAGTCCGCAAGCGGTTAGAAAGTCGCCTGGAGGGTGTTAAGGATTTCTCGCAGTTTGCAGGCTACCGGGCGCGCATCATCGGCGTGGATGGCGAGCCAGTGGATCTGGAAGGCTTCGAGGCAGGTGATGCCGCCGACGGTAACCGGGCTGAATTTGGGGAGGTCGAAGGCCAACCCGGGATTGGGTTTGCCTTTAACACTGTAGACCCTCGCGTGAACGATTTGCAATATGAGATGGAAGCCGGGCGTAGCCTGCAACCGGAGGATATTGGCCAACGTGTCATGGTCATCCGAGCGCCGGTGCCAGGTCAGTTGACAGGGCGCCTGGGGCTGGAGCTTGGTAGCGAAATTACCTGGCTGATGCGCTCCCCTAACCCGCTGGAAGAACCCATCGAAGTCACTTTTACCATCATTGGCGTGATCGACCGCGACTCCGAGCAGGCGGGTTTTCTGGATGACCTTCAGGCGCCGATCGGGAGCGTGCCAGAAGCAGTGCGCCCGGACTCCCTGGTAACGATAGCCGACATCGAAGAAGCCCATGTGGATGCGGCCATGATCGAGTTCGCGCAGATCCCCAACGCCATTGCTATCGAAAGTCGCGTCGTGGTGCAGTTCATCGAGCGCTTGCTGGATCAGCTTATCGCGATCCCGACTCTGGTTGCGGTGCTGGCTTTGTTCGCAGGTGTGGCCATCATTGCTAACACTGTGGCCCTCGATACGCAGGAGCGCCGTCGCCAGATCGGTGTGATGAAAGCTGTTGGCTTAAAGGGACACCGCGTCTTGCGGCAAATGATGTTTGAGAATGGCCTGATGGGGTTGGTGGCGGGCCTGATTGGCGCTGGAGTGGGTTTGTTGGCAACTGTTTTGGTTGGTGTACTGGGGGGATGCCTCGCAGGTTGGGCAGACGCTGGACCTGGTCCCGGCACTGGCGCTGATTGCTCTGGCGGTTGCGGTTTCGCTGGGGGCTACGCTGCTTTCTGCCTGGACTGCCGCTCGCGAAAAACCCATGACCGTTTTGCGTTATGAATAGTGCAGAGGGCGGCCTGCCCGCCCTCTCGCCGCTGGCGCAGCGGCCTTAACCGACTGTGTTGGGTTGTCCCGCTGGCGTAGGAGCCAGCGGGCTTGCTTCTTCCTCCAGGGTGCCGCCAAACTCCTCTACGGGCGGGCGCGGTGCGAGCTCGTCTGCGCTACTGCCGTAGATGCACGAGTTGTAGTCGCGGCCCATCTCTACCCGAAAATCAACCGTTCGGTTGGGGTCTGGCTCAAAAATGACCTGACTATCGCCCACCCGTAGGATTTCCATCACATTTTCGAGTGCGCTGCCCTTAGTGGCCCCGGTATAGTCATAGATCAGCGTTATTTCGCGGATGGAGCCTGTTGTGTTCCCCAGTGGCAGTGCACTAAAGCCTTCCCAGGCTAACCGATCCGCCGCAACCAGGTCAAAGCCAATCCCGTACGCAGATGAATCGACAATTTCGATGCGAACAGCATCGTTTTCCAGGCGGTTGCTGGTGGGTGGCGTAACAAAGTTATAGGCCAGGGTACGGATCGCTTCCCAGTTGGGCAGCAGCACGGAACGCCCATCGGGTGTGGTATAGCTGCTGAAGTGCACATTCACCCGCCCATTGAAACGCTCAATGTTCTGGATCTCCAGCGAGTTGGCCAGCGGCAGTAGGTTGAGCGCATCGCTCAGTTCCAGGTCGGTGTTCACGATCTCGATCGCCTGGGGCCACAGTTCTGTGATCTGGGCGAGTAAACCCTGCGCCCGTGCTTGCACATAAATCGCGCGTAGCACGTCCAGTTGGCGCCGACCGCGGTCCAGGTCACTGGTGGTTACGCGGCTACGCGAGTACCACAGTGCATAGTAGGGGCTAAGCCGCTTACGTCCGATTCCCAGGGTGTACTGCTCCCAGTTTTCTTCCACAGTGGGGTCATGGTCCGGGGAAATGAGTGCCCAATCGGTGATCTGGCAATCAACGCTGATGTCTAACCCCCCCAGCGTCTCGATGATCTCCTGAAAATCGGTGAAGTTCACGCGGGCGTAGTAATCAATGGGAATACCAAAGTTATACAGAATCGTTTCTTTGATGATCCCGGGTCCGCCCCCGGGAAAGTTGTTTTGAATACCCGTGGCATAAGCCAGGTTAATGCGTTCCATGGTATAGCCAGGAACATAGACGATCAGGTCACGCGGCAGATGCCACATCGCCACATTCCCTGCCCGGCGATTCACGGATACCAGGACGATCACATCGGTGCGTCCGGCACTCTCGCTCGTGGTATCGCTGCCCAGCAACACAAAATTGATGATATCCGGGTCGTTTTCCACGATGGGCGCAGGGCCGGGAATCTCAACTAAGGGAATATCTACCGGTGTAGCATAAGTCCCTTCGAATGGATACGGCGAAGGTGTGGCAGTCGGTGTGCGGCTAGGGGTTGGCGTGGCGGATGGCGTCCACGTGAGCGAAGGTCTTAACGTGGGGCTGGGGGTAAGCGTTTCTGTTGGGATCAGGGTGATGGTTGGTGTCAGCGTGGGGCTGGGGGTCCAGGTGAATGTTGGGCGCGGCGTATTGGTCGGAAAAGCTGTGATGCGCGGGGTATTGGTGGGGATGGCCGTGCTCACCTGCGCAATTTCTGTGTTGGTGGCGCGGGGTTGTGCGGTGTTGGTCGCTGTATGCGATGGAGATGGGGTGGCGGACGGGGTCCATGTTGGTGATGGTGTGCGGCTGGCCGTGCGCGTTGCGGAAGCGGCAAGCGTTGCAGTATGGCTGGGCAATGGCGTGGTCGATGGTCGATCTGTAGGTGAAGGTGGCGGTTCGGTGGCGGTCGCAGAAGCGGTTGGGGGGTGGTGGGTTCTTCTGTTGGCATCACCAGCGCGGCCAGCGCCAACGACTCCGCTTCCAGTGTCGGTGCGATGAAGGTGGCGGTTTCAACCATGTGTTCGCGGCGTGCATTGAGCTCGCTTTGGAGGTCAACTTCCGCCACAATGCCGCTCACCGTGAAGAGGATGTAGTAGCCCAGGGCTCCCAGCAGCGATAGCCCCAAAAAAAGTGTTAGTGCTCGGCGCAGCAAGCGATAGAAGGTGCTCATGCAAACCACTCCCCGAAATGCAAAACGCAAGCAGTATAGCAGTGCGGTCAGGGGTTTTCCCCTACGGTGCCCCACTGCCTCGCTCATGCAAGGAGAGGGTCGTTTAGCTCCCGCAGGAGCTGCACCGCGCGGAGTGCGCCGCTCTCATCGCCAAGTTCAAGGTACAAGCGGCGGGCATCCCGCGCACAGAGGATTCCATCCTCAATTTCCTGCTCGCTTAAGTTCAGCGCAGCAAGCTTTTCTAGTTGTTCAGCAGCACGGGTCAACTGGTGTGCGCTTCGGGCTTCGGTGATCGCCAGAAGGTGGGCGGCGGTGTTCCGTAAAGCCGGGAAAAGCCGTGGCGCCAGGTTGAACAGCTCCTGGGCGATGGGTAGGGCTTTTTCGGTTTTTCCATTTCCCTGCAGAACCAGCGCATAATTGTGTTGAGCAATGAGCAAGCGGGCCCCGGCTGCTTCGGTCTGGACGGCAGCCAGCGCACGTCCAAAATGGGTTTCGGTTGCATCAACGTTGCCTTGCATTGCCTGACAATAGCCCAGCGAAGTCTCAAAAGCCCATTGTGCTTCCCGCAAGCTGCTAAAGAAGGAGGTCAAAGCATGGAAGGTTACCAGCGTGGTTTCGAAGTTCCAGCCGCGCCAGGGCAAGTTTGGTCGCAGGCGCTGAAGTGCGTGTTCTGCGACCTGGATAGCCTCCGCAAAACGCCGCTCGGCCCGGTAGCCTTGCGAAAGCCGATACATCGCCAGCAAAAACTCGCCAGAATTGGGAGGGCTGTGCTTCAACATCTCGAGGGCATAGGTACGGGCCAGCCTGGCATTGTAGGTTAGCGCTCCAGCATCGGCCCCCAATTGATAAGCGCGCATCAGCAGGTCCCGAAGCCCGCTTTGTTGAGCGAGTGCCAGGGCCTTTTCAAATTCTGGCAGCAGCTGGTCGCGCTCTTCTGTTTGGCGCCGCACATAAAACCGCAAATAGTGGACGTCCATCAATTGCCGCGCCGTGCGATCGGGCAGGTTTTGTGCATCCGGCACGCAGTTGAGCGCTCGATCCAGGTATTCCAGCGCGTTTTCCAGCGCAGCCACCCGAAATGCATCCTGAGCAATCGTGACCAGGTGCGGCAAGGCGCGCTGGCACTGCCCGGCTGCCTCCCAATGAAAAGCAATCAATGGCAGGTGCAAGCGACCCAGGGTGTCATCCTGGTACAGCTTTTCCATGGCCTGGGCAATATCGTAGTGCAAGAAGCGCTTGCGGTTGTGTGGCAAGCGGTCAATGAGATAGTTGCGAAGCTGATCATGCGTAAAGCGCCATTGGCCATCGCGCCATTCGGTGACGTGATATTCAGCAGCTTCCTGAAGCATGGCTTCAACATTCATGCCTGGCAAGAGTTGCTGCAAGACGCTCATTTGGATTTCGGCCCCGGCCACTGCGGCGGCATCCATGAGCACTTTGGTTTGGGGGCTGAGTGCATCAATTCGCTTGGCCAGCAAGTTACGGATGCGCTGTGGCGTGGTGATGTTGCGGACCTGGGGCACACTTTGCAGGTCCCCGGTTTCTTCTGCCATCGAGCGGACCAACTCAGTGAAGAAAAAGGCATTGCCGCCGGTTTCTGCCATGACCTGGTCAATAAAATGTTCAGGTTGTTCGGAATCTCCTACAATACTACGGATGATTTGTGCTACTGCGGGGCGCTCCAGCCTTCTTAGGGCCAGGCGTTGGGCGCCGGGGAGCCGCTCATGAAAGCGCGGCGCCTCCTCGCTGCGATAGGTAACCACAAGCAAAATGGGGCGTTCCCCCACACGTCGGCTTAACCGTTCCAACGTCACCATGCTATCATTATCTGCCCAATGAATATCTTCCAGCACAATGAGCAAGGGATCGGGATATTGCAGGGCCAGTTCCACCACCAATTCTACCAATTGGTCACGCAGGGCGCTCCCCTGGGTATCAGGCGGGGCCGGAATTGGGCGGTCCAGCAAGCTTGCCAGGTCTACTGAGAACTGAAAGGCGTTTAGCAAACTCAACTGATTTTCACTGAAGGTGGCTGTCAGGACGAGCGCTGGCAGGAGCGGCACCCAGAGGTGATAGGGCGTATTGCCTTCTGGCAGTGCTTGCCCGCCCAGCACGGTAACGCCTTCAATCAAGGCATCGACGCGCAGTTCATCAATCAGGCGCGACTTACCCACCCCGCTCTCGCCACTGATTAACCAGAGGCGGCCCTCGCGCGTATTCTGGACCCGATGGAGGTCCATACGAAGGGTCTTGAGTTCTGCTTCGCGCCCGGCAAAAGCTGCGGCGCGGATAAAGCTTTCTCGGGTGGCAATGGTTTCAGGCGGATAGTCTGTGCCAGCGGCTTCATTCAGCGCAATCAGGGCTTCTCTGGCATCTGGATAGCGTTCTGCTGGGTTTTTGGCTAACAGGCGGTCCAGCCAGGGGCGCAATCCTGGCGGAATCCGGGCCTGGGCTGTGGAAGGTTGCTGCTCCAGGATGCGTGTGATGGTATCCACCACGCGCTCACTCAGGAAGGGGTGCTGCCCGGTCAAAATCTCATAGACCAGGACCCCCACCGCATGTAAATCCGCGGCTGGGGTTGCATGTGATCCACTCAGCAACTCTGGCGCCAGGTAAGGCAGCGTGCCCGAAGTATGGTCTGCGGCTCCGGTCTGGATTGAGAGCCCAAAATCGAGCACGCGCAACTGCCCCGTATCGGGCATCACAAGAATATTACTCGGTTTGAGGTCTCGGTGGGTGATGCCCCGGCGATGGATGTAAAAGAGCGCACGCAGCAACTGGGCGAGGAGCCCAACGACGACTTCTTGAGGGCGATTCTCGCAGGCCATGTTGAGTGTAACCGCATTGCGGAGCCACTCCATCGTAAAGAACGGGATTTTTTCCTGATCAAAGCCGTAGTCAATCACCGTGATGATGTTAGGATGTCGCAGGCTTGTGAGGGTACGGAATTCATTGGTGAGTGCGGTCCGATGCCGCCTGCCCTGGCTGCTATCCAGGTTATTAAAGGGCAAGCGGTTGTTCGCAATATGCTTGAGTGCGATTTCCTCTCCTCGCAGGCGATCCCGCACCCGATACACCGTCCCCATGCCGCCGGTGCCAATGGCCTCAATAATCTGGTAGCGAGCGGGGATTTGGGCCTGGATGTTGTCAAGCGGAAGCATAGCTGATCGGTTCTCAGTGGCCAGAGGCTAATAATTGCACAAATGTCATTGATTTCTGTATCATCCATGGTTGCAACCATGCGCCGCATAGCAAACAGCGACCAGTGCAGGTAAACTTTAGTCTATGAATATAGCACCAGAAGACCTTTTGCACAGGCTTGGGCCTTACCTGCCTACAGATCGCTTTCGGGCACTGTTGGCGGAACAGGACTTGCCCGAACAAGCGCCCGGCGCGGCGTTGATTGTGGATATCTCTGGCTTTACCCCACTCACCCTGCGCTTGGTGGAGCAGTTTGGCCCACAACGTGCCAGTGAGGAACTCAAGCGGCGCCTGAACCCGATGTTTGAGGCGATTGCTGGTCAGGTGTTTACGCATGGGGGCAGTGTCATCCGCTTTGTTGGCGATGGCTTTATGGCCTGGTTTTTTGATGAGCTGCCTTTTGTGGAGGCCTCTACGGACCATTTGCCAGCGGTGGTGCGGGCTACGGTTGCCGCCGTAGAAATGCTCGAACTCATGGCTTTCTTCCGTGATCTGGACATTAAAGTTGCGGTCGGTGGCGGGCTGGCCCAGCGCTGGGTGGTTGGCAACCCGCAACTGGGGCTGGTTGATGTGCTGACGGGTCCAGCCGTAGATCGTGTGGCGGATGTGACCAGCCGCTATCAGCGCCACGAGGTGCGCGTAGACGCAGCGAGCCAGGCCTTGCTGGAACAAACATCCGACATTCATTTTATCGTGCTGCCGGATGGCGATTTACAGGTGACTCAGGTCGCCCCTGCCTTACAGGAACAGTCGCGGCGCTATCGGTGGTCGCCCTGGCGTGCGCAGGGCAACGTTCAGGCGGTGCTGGAGCGCGTCAAGCAATTTGTGACGCCACTTATTCTGGAACAGGAGGCCTCTGGGCTGGGTGCCCTCGGCGGAGAGCTGCGCTATGCAACGCCGGTATTCTTGCGCTTTCAAGGTATTGATTACAACGGGGACGGCACTGCACGCTCCCAACTCGACCGCTATATGGATGATGTGCAGCGGATCTTACAGGATACCCGGGTGGCTGGTTTCGCTTGAAGTTGGGGATAAGGGCAGCGTGATTTTTGCCGTGTTTGGGGCGCCTATTGCCTTTGGCGACGACAGCCAGCGGGCAGTGACGGCTGCATTGGCCTTCCGTGACCTGCCCCTCAGCCATCCTTACATCCAATTTCAAAATATTGGCATCAGTCGGGGGTTGTTATACTCCGGAACGGTGGGCGGCGAAGTGCGCCACGAATACACCTCTTTGGGCGATGAAACCAACCTGGCTTCGCGTTTGATGTCCGCTGACCACGAAGGGCGCATTCTGGTTTCCAAAGCCGTTTATGACGAGTGCTATCACTGGTTTGACTTTGCCAAAGCGGATGTTATCTACCCCAAGGGCCGTGACGAAGCCATCCAAACCTTTGTGCCCAACCGCATTAAGATACAAGTACGCCGCAGCTTGCGCCAACAGCCCATTGTTGGTCGCGACTCCGAAGTAACAACCTTTCATAAAGCTGTTCAGGCAGTTCAGCAGGGGCGCCCGCGCATTTTGCGCCTGGAGGGCGAAGCAGGGATCGGCAAAAGCCGTCTTGCGGCGGAGCTTATGTTTCTGGCGGAGCAAGCTGGTTTTGTGACGGCAACCGGCTATTGCCTGAGCACAGGTCGCTCGGAAGCGTTTTTGCCCTGGCGGGGCATTCTGCGCGCCTTTTTGGCGGTGGATGATGAGCCCTCTGATGAACAGCTGGTGATTGTGGTCTCCAGTTGGTTAAGCACCCATAACCCAGAATGGGTCGCCCGCCTGCCTTTGCTGGGCGATATTCTGGGGGTAGCCATTCCCGATAACAGTACTACGCGGCCCCTGGAGGGCAGTGCGCGGCAACAGGCGTTGTCTTCTCTGGTCATTGATATGCTCTATGCGGCAGCCCGCCAACAACCGCTGGCTATCCTGGTGGAAGACATTCACTGGATAGACGAGGTCTCCGAGACGCTGATTAATGAGCTGGTCGCTCACCTGCAAATCGAGGCCATGCCCATTTTGCTGTCGATGTTCCATCGCCCCTCAGACGGCGCGGACGCACCGCAGGCCCTGCTAGCCAGCCTGGAGGAAATATACTTTCATCAGCACCTCCAGCTCAGCGAACTCTCCGAGGCAGCCGTTGGTCAGCTGGTGGAAAGTCGCTTGGGTGCCCTGGTGCCAGCCGAGCTCACCCACTTTGTGAACGAGCGTGCTCAGGGCAACCCATTTTTCGTTCAGGAAGTCATTGATGCCCTTCAAGAAAGCAAGACCGTCACGCGGATTGGGCGCCAGATTTACATTGAGTCTAGCCTGGAAAGCATAGATATGCCCCAAACGGTGCAGGGGCTCATTCAGGCCCGCATTGACAATCTCTCCGAGCCGGAAAAAGTGGTGCTCAAGCTAGCAGCCATCATTGGGCGGCGTTTTGAGGTGCGCATCCTCTACCAGAGCTTGCCAATTGAGATGAGCAGCGAAGCCTTTATGAGTTACCTGCGTAATCTGGAGTTACGGAAGTTCTCTCAACTGGAAACACTCTACCCGGAACCCCGCTATATTTTTCGCCATGCCATCACACAGGAAGTTACCTATCGGACGCTGCTCTATGATCAGCGGCGCCAATGGCACCGTAGCGTGGGCTTGATCATCGAAGCGATCCAACCGGGGAGCGTTGAGCGTTTGGCTTACCACTTCGCCCGTAGCGATGATGAACAGCGTGCCTTTCAGTACCTGTTGCGTGCCGGGGAAAAAACCGCACGAGAGTTCGCTAACCAGGCCGCTTTAGATTATTGGGCACAAGCTCTGGCGCGGGTTCGCACCCCCACGGAGCAGTTCGACCTGCACTGCCGCCGCCTGGAAGTATTGTTGCGGACAGGCGAACAACCCGCCATCGAGCGCGAGGTTGAACAGCTTCAGGTGCTTGTGGCGGTGGAGCCAGATAACCTCACCTATCGCCTGCAGAGCTTGCGCTACAGAGCTGAGTATGCTCTGGAGCGTGGTGACGTAGCTCTGGCACGGCAACTTGCTGAGGAAGGGTTGGTGCTACTGGAGCATGTGAAAGAAACCGAACTGGTGCTGAACTGGGCTTTTAATGCGGTCCTGGCACGTGTGTTTGCCCTGCAAAAGGAGCAAGAGCGCCAGCGCACCATCAGCGAGCGCCTACACTGGATTGCCCTGAAGCTTGATGAACCGGTTAAAGCGTTGCAAGTTTCTTTGAATGACCTCCAGGCACTTGGGCAACGCGATGGACGGCGGGCCCTGCGCCAACTTGAAGCCCTGTACGAAGCCATCCTCAATCAGGAAGACCCTGTTCTGGAGGCTAATTACTGGCGCCAGCATGCACACCTCCTGTTACAACAGCGGGCTTTTGGGCGTGCCGAAGCCAGCCTGGAAACGGAACTTCGGCTGTGGCGGCAGATTGGCAATCGTCGTCTGGAAGGGGAAGCGCTCAACACGCTCGGGAAGTTGCGCTACTTTGAGGGCGACTATAGCAGCGCCAGCGCGCAGTTCAACCATGCGTATAAGATTTTTCAGCAGCTCAACGACAAGCGGCGCGAGCCCGTCACCCTCGCCTATCTGGGCATGATTGCCTTTCGGCGTATGGCCTATGGCGAAGCTCGCGCCTATATTACCGGGCGCTCACCCAGCTATTGGAGGCTGGCGACATGGAACCCGCTGCGCTGGCCTTCTACTACCTGGGCCTGGTGGACCTGGAGCAGGAGAGCTTTAGTAGCGCAGCGGGCTTTTTAAGCGAAGCCAGCAAGATCAATCAGGATATGGAAGCCCAGGTGGGCGTCTGGGCCGTGGCGGCAGCCTGGATTACTGTGAGGTATCCTCCCGTAGCAATCTGGGAGATTTTCAGGCTCGTTTAGTGCTGCATGATGTCTCTCT
>JAAUUD010000206.1 GCA_012031655.1 Anaerolineae bacterium
CCGAAATCGGGCTGTTCTCAAAGCCCAACAGCTCAGTACCGAGCCAGGCGCTGGACTCAATACCGAGCCAGGCCACCAGAATCGTCAGCAGGAGGCCCGGCAGGCGGCTGAGGAGGCCCTGCACTGGCGGGGGAAGGGTCCGTGCCTGGGGAAGTTGGCTTGCTTGATCGGCCATAGTGGGTTTGCGAGCAGGGGAAGCCAAGCGGATGCTCCCCTGCCCATCCTTTCTTGCCCAGTGGGGGCTAAATGCTGGCCCCGATGCGGTGGATGGCAAAGCCGTTGTGGTCCTTCAGGACCTCAGATTTGGTCAGGCGCCCGTTGCAGGTGGCCAGGACTTCATCAAAGAGCTTTTGCGCGCCCTCTTCCATCGAGTATTCATCGTGCAGGATGCCGCTCAGGTCCAGGTCAACCGTATCTTGCATAGCGGCGAAGGAACCCCGGTTGCCCGTGGCCTTGATGGTGGGCATGATGGGGTGCGAGATGGTGTGGCCGCCGCCTGTCGAGAAGACGAGCACCTGCGCGCCCGCCGCCGCAATGCTGGTGATCGACTCTCCACCGTGGCCCGGTCCATACATCACGTAAAGGCCCGGGGTGTTGCTGGGGCGCTCGCAGATTTCCAGGTAGCCAGCAACCGGGGCGGTGCTCCCGGCTTTTTTGGTGGCGCCCATCGACTTTTCTTCGATGGAACTCAGGCCGCCCAGGATGTTATCGCCGGTGGGTTGCGAGCCACGAATGTCTTCACCACTGGCCAGGGCGCGCGCTTCCATATGCGCGACTGCCGCCAGGATTTTATCGGCCACTTCCTGGTTAACGGCACGGCTGGTGAGCCATTCTTCCGCGCCCATCCATTCCGTGGTTTCGGCCATAATGGACCGCCCGCCCTCCGCCACGATGCGGTCCGAAACCATACCCGTGGCGATGTTGCTGGAAAGGCCAGAGGTGGTATCCGAAGTGCCGCAGTTCATCCCAAAAACCAGCTTAGAAACCGGCACCGCCTCGCGGCGCTGGTCGCTCAGGGTGCGGGTGTAGTCGGCGGCATAGCGCAGCGTTTGCTCCAGGGCCGCATAGAAGCCGCCCTCGGTGCGGATGTTCACGGTGGCCACGGGTTTGCCCGCGAAGGCGATGTCGTTGGCCAGGTCTTCGGCGGTCATGCCTTCTTCGCGGAAGTGGTCCACAATCACCACTGCGCCAACGTTCGGGTTGGCGGCGGTGCCTGCCAGAAAGCGCCGCGTCATGGCCAGGTCCGGCTTCACCTGAGTGCGGCCCAGCGGGTGTTCAATGGCCACAGAATTCAAAATGATGTTAGCGGCGTGGGCGCACACCTTGTTGGCGTAGAGCGTCCCCGAGAGGATCAAAACGAGATTGCGCACCCCAACGCTGCCATCCGGGCGCACATAGCCCATAAACTCGGTCATCAGAGATTTCCCCCTTGTGGTTGGTGATGGTTTTTTTAGGCGACAGTCTGATCCGCTTTGGCTTTGTCGCCACGCCCGCGATTGCTTTCGATGTTATGAATGTGGACGTGATCGCCAGCTTGGATGTCGGTGATGGCGCTGCCGATGCTCAACCCATATTTCCAGATGGTTTCGCCCCGGGGAATGTCGCGCAGGGCGATCTTGTGACCGTAGGGAATATCCTGGTTGGCGGTTACGGTGATGTCTTTCACCCGTCCATACGAAGCGACGGTTTCGCCCTGCTGGATGGGTTCCACCACCACCGTAGCGACATTGTCCTGTTCTTCGATGACAAACGCCTTCTTCATGGATCAATGCACTCCTTCAAATTGAGTAATAGATGGGAGAGGGGGGCATGTTCCCTCTCCCAGCCGAACGAACTAAACAAATTGCGGGAGGTATTCGTTGAATTCGGTCAGGAAGTCGTTCAGGATGGCGCGCGCGGTGTCAATGTCAGAAATCATCGGGTCCAGCAGCAGGGCTTGCAGGGCCAGAGACCGGTCGCCATAGTAGGCCGCGTCCACGATCAACGAGCTGAGTTCCAGCTCGCGGCGGCATAGCGCGGCAATCCCCTCGGGCAGCGCCGGGAACGACAAGCCCTGGAAGCCAAAGCCAGAAATAATCCCCGGCACTTCTACAATGGCATCTTGCGGCAGGTTGGGGATAAAACCACGGTTCGGCAGGTTGAGCTGCTGGTGGTAGTGGTTGTCGTTGTAGGTCACCGCCGCGATCATCTCTGGAATGCCTTCGTCCAGCATGTTGTGCCGCCACACATCGCGCAGGCTGTTTACATCCACGCGGCCCTCTACGATGTCTTTGGCGAGCTGCTGGCGGGTAGCCCGGCGGCGGCGGTTGCCCTCCCAGCTTTGCAGCTTGAGGTCGTATTTCTCCCATGGTTTGGTGATCTGATCCGTGACCACGGGCAGGAATTCGCACATGTGGCTATCGCCTGCGGTGGGCATCATGCCAAAAATCTGGAAGATCTCGCGGGTCAGGGGTTCGAAGTCTTTGCGGTAGTGGTTTAGCCAGCGGTCGCGTAGCTCTGGGTAGAGGTCTTCGCCAGTGGCTTTGTCGCGGATGTCGTAGACCCAGGAGAAGTGGTTGATGCCTGCTGCCTTGATGTCCAGGCGTTCCAGGGCGGCGCGAGCCACAGGGATGAAGCTCGGCATGTTGTCTGCGTCGGTGTGAACATGAAAGTGTTCTGGCACCTCGATGCCCAGGCGCTCGCCCAGCACGGCTCCGGCCATCGCATAGCCCCATAGCAACTGATGGCACAGCCCCACCACCTTGATCTGCGTGAAGCGCTTTACGGCGGTCGAGAGGCGGATCAGTGGATTAACCAGATTGAGGTAATAGGCGTTGGGGCAGAGGTCTTCCATGTCGCGCGCGATCTCGATGATCAGCGGCAGGTTGCGCGCCGTGTGGGCAAAGGAACCCGGCCCGCCGTTCTCTGCATAGGGCTGGCGGACGCCATGCCGCAGCGGAATTTGCCAGTCCATTTCCCAGACGGTCTCGCGCGGGCCCACCTGCACCGAGACGATCACGAAATCGGCATCCTTCATCAGGTCGCGCCGATTGGTAGATACGCTGAGCTCCATCCCTGCATTCCACTCGCGGTTCATCATCTCCGCAAGTTGGTGGATGGTCTCCAGGCCTTCTGGGTTGACATCGCACAAACCAATTTGACTGCCGCGCAAGCGTTCGCTTTGCAACATCGTGGAGAGGGCACCCAGCCCAAAAATGGCACTCCCCGCGCCGATCACGACGATTTTGAGGGGGATGGTTTCTCATAACCTTCTGATTGAACTCCTCATCCAACGTGAATAAGCAGGGCAAATGCCCCGCGCCTTAGCCTTTGAGACCTGTCGTGGCGATGCCACCGGTGATGTAGCGCTGTAAAAAGGCGAAAACGATGGTAATTGGCAGCAGGGTGAGCACGGTCATCGCCAGGATGTAGTGCCACTGCACGTCCAACCCACCTTTAAACGCATTCAGCGCCACTTGCAGCGTAAACTTGTCGTTCTGGCTCACCACGATGAGCGGCCACAGGAAGTCGTTCCAGCGCCACATCACCGAGAAGATGGCCAGCACTGCCAGCGCCGGACGCGCCAGCGGCAGCACAATCTGCCAATAGATGCGCCATTCGCTGGAGCCATCAATGCGGGCGGCGTCCAGCAGTTCATCGGGAATGGTAAGCATATACTGGCGCAGCAAAAAGACCCCGGTTGGGGTGGCAGCTCCAGGGATAATCAACCCCCATAGGCTGTTGGTCATGTCCAGTCGGGAGATCACGATAAACGCAGGCACCAGGATCACCGAAACCGGAACCATCAGCGTGCTGATCATCACCAGGAAGATCATATCGCGCCCGTAGTAGCGATATTTGCTGAGGCCAAAGGCCGCCATGCTGTTCACCAGCAGGGTCATAAAGGTCGCTACCACGGTCACGAACACCGTGTTGTACAGGTATTGTCCGAAGTCGAAGCGCTCCAGCGCGCCGGTGTAGTTTTCCAGGCTAAAGAACACCTCTCGGATGGGCTCCAGGGTGATGCTGGTGCCGCCGTCCGGGGTGCTATAGACAAACACCGTCTGCACCCCGGCCTCTGCATTGCCGGGGTCCACCAAGGTGTAAGCAGCGCCTTGCGGGCTGCCAACCTGGGCCAGACGGCGCGTCTCCCCGGGGATCAGCTCGGCATTGAGCGGCGCTTCATCCAGCAGGGTTGGCAGGGGGTCGCCCAGCGATCGGAACAGGTTCACCGCCCGGGCCTGGCTACCCAGCACATGCTGGCGCAGGAGGTCATCCAGCAGGGCCTGGTTCTGGGGCTGCATGAGCGCGGCCAGGGTGTCTGCGCCATAGTCGGCAGCCAATTGTTCGAAAGCTGCGTCCGTAGGCGCAAAGAGGGTCAACCGCTCGCCAGTTTCCAGCGTTTCGAGCAGGTTGCTGGCCGCCAGCAGGCTGGCCAGTTGCCTATGGTCCGCCGAAGCTGCTACCACCGAGGGGAGCGCGCCTTCTGGATCCGCGCTGATGGCCGGGGCCGGGTCATTAACCGCACCGGTGGAGGCACCTCCAACAGCGCGCAGGGCTTCGGCCAGGGTGGGCGGCACCATCACTGCATCAATGCTATGAATGAAGCCGTTGCTGGCTGAGATATCCTGCGCGACGACCTCCGCGCCATTGATAACCAGCGTGTTAAACGTCACATCATAAAGCTGGAGCGGTTTGCCGTGGTCAACCTGGACGCCCAGTGCTGGGCCTTCGGCCAGGGTGGGCAGGCGTTCGCCCTCTAGGCGGTAGAGGTCCAGGTATGCCAACCGACCGGGCACCAGATGTGCCAGCAGCACCTCGCGCAGCAGCGCTTCGTTTTCCGGTTGGACCAGCGCGGCGAGTGTCTCATTATCAAAGTCGCGCACCAGGCTGTTGAAAGCGTTGTTATTGGGGATGAAGGCGGTGTATTCGCCCGGCTCTGCAAAGGTTTCGTCCAGATCGGTTTGCGCCAGCAGCTCCGCGAAAATGGAAAGCTCGCGGTCATCCAGCGCCAGTTCGTAGAAGTTGCCGGTTTCCCCGGTCAGGGCCACGTGTTCTGCCCCATCCGGGTAGCTCGCGCGAGCCTCTTCGCCCCCGTAGCGTAGCGCATCTACCCGCGCCCGCAGGTCGCCCGGCAATAGCAAACGGTTCGTGATGTGCATGATGCCGTTGGTGGCTTCGATGTCGAAGTCCGTGAGCTGGCCTTCTGCCACGGAAATCCGGACCAGGTTGGGGTCGTGGCGGACCAGCACTTCTTCTTCAACCGCCACACGGGCCTGCCGATAGGGCAAAAAGGTGGGGTTGGGTTCAAAGAGCAACGACTCATCCTTAAAGGACGACATCACCAACCACAGCACTGGGCCAAACATAATCACCGTGCCCAGGATGAGGTAGGCATAGGTCAAGATGTCTTGTAAGTTCAGCCCCTTGTGCCCGCTCCGCCGCCCAAAGAAGGCGCGCAGGCCACCCGGTTCCAGCACAGAAGGTTCGCTAAGTGTGTTACTTGCCATGTTGATCTTGCTCCCTTAGCTCGCTTCGTTGCGTCGGGCAAAGTAGAGTTGCGCCAAAGTCAGCAGCATGAGGATGCTAGCCAGGAAGAGCGACGCTGACCCCGCCATGCCCAGGTTCCGAGCGCCAGAACCAAAGGCTTCGCGGTAGATGTATTGCACGGTGTAGAAGGTCGCTGTGCCTGGACCCCCACTGGTAAACACGAACACCAGGTCGAAGATCTGAATGGCGCGGATGATGGACAGCACCAGAACGACCGTCATGGTAGGCATGAGCAACGGCAGCGTCACAAAGCGGAAGCGATCCACCACGCTTGCGCCGTCCATTTCTGCCGCTTCGTACAGCATAGCCGGGATTGATTGCAGCCCTGCCAGCAGAATGAGCGTATAGAAGCCCATATAAGCCCAATCCGAAACCACAATCACCCAGAAGCGCGCCCAGTTTCCATCCGTCAGGAAGGGCACCCGCTCAAAGCCCAGGCCTTCCAGAATCGAGTTAAACACGCCGTTGTCCACGCGCAAAAACCAGCTCCAGATGAGCGCCACAACCACCGGCGACAGCAAAACCGGGTAGAAAAACACGCTGCGGAAAAAAGCCCGAAAGCGGATTTTGCCATTGAGTGCCAGGGCCGTGAACAACGAAATGATCACCAACGATCCCACGTGTAAGATCACAAAGCTGAAGGTGTTACGTGCCCCACGCCAAAAGAGGTCTTCTTCGCAACTGTTGGGGTCGGTGAAGTCATCGCAATTGAAGATGGCGGCAATATTTTCTGTGCCCACCCAGGGGCGGTTTTCGATGGCGAAGGAATGCCCCCCGTGAAGGCAATATAGAAGTTCATGAGCATGGGCAGCAAGATAAAAAAATTTTTTGGATGCCGAAGATGAGCAGG
>JAAUUD010000207.1 GCA_012031655.1 Anaerolineae bacterium
GGGCTGGTGATCGGGAATGTGGTACGGTTGCCTGCCAGGCTCCAACCGGGTATCCGCTTTAGCCTGAAGACTGTGCTGCGCCTGGGGATCATCTTGCTGGGCATTCGCCTGAGCCTGGGCGATGTGTTACGGTTAGGCGCCATCGGCATCCCGCTCATCGTCTTTTGCATCGCGGGGCGATCCTGGCGGTGCGCTGGCTGGGGGCGCGCCTGGCGCTCTCGCCACGCATGAGCGGCCTGGTGGCCGTGGGCACAAGCATCTGCGGCGCCACAGCCATCGTGGCGACCGGGCCAGCGATTGACGCCAAGGAAGAAGAAATTACCTACGCGGTCGCTAACATTACGCTCTTCGGCATCCTGGCGATGTTCCTCTACCCTTTCCTGGCGCATGCGCTCTTCGCCAACGACCCCACCAGCGCAGGCCTATTCCTGGGGACCTCCATCCACGAGACCGCGCAGGTGGCCGGGAGTGGCCTCATCTATGCCGAGCAATACGACGATGATGAAGCGCTGGACGTGGCCACCGTCACGAAACTGGTTCGTAATGTATTGATGGCCGCCGTAATCCCTTTGATGAGCTACCTTTACCGCCAGCAAACCCTGGGCAGCGGAGAACAGCGCAAGATCAACTTGCTGAGCCTGTTCCCGATGTTTATCCTGGGTTTTTTGCTGTTTGCTGTTTTCCGCACCGTGGGCGATGCCACCCTGGATGGCGGCTCGGCCTGGGGTATCTGGGGTCAGAGCGCCTGGGATGACCTCACCGCGACCGTCAAACTGGTGGCAGAAGACCTGCTGGCGGTGGCCATGGCGGGGGTTGGCCTGGGGACCAGCCTGGCGCAATTGCGCGGATTGGGCCTCAAGCCCTTTTATGTGGGCTTTGGTGCGGCGGTGGTGGTGGGTGCCCTCAGCCTGAGCGGCATCGCTGTCTTGAACCTGCTTAACCTGACCTGAACCGGAGGATGCCATGCCAATCGTTCATCTCCCCTATGGCCAAACGAGCCTCACCATCGAGCTACCCGAGACGCTCACGCTCGAACACCTCTCCCCGCACGAAACTGCCCCCGCCCCAGACGCACGCCAGGCCGTGGAGCAAGCCCTGGCAGCCCCCACCGGAGGCGTCCGGCGGCTGGAGGACTTCGCCGGGGCACGCTCGGCAGCCATCGCCGTGAACGACAAAACGCGGCCTGTCCCCCATGCGGAGCTTTTGCCGCCGTTGCTGGCCCGCCTGGAAGCGCTGGGCATCCCGAGGGAGGGCATCACCCTGGTGATTGCCACTGGCACGCATCCGGTGATGCCGCCAGAAGAATATCCCTGGATTTTGCCGGAAGCCATCTTGCGGGCCTACCGCATTGTTTGCCACGATAGCCAGGACGACCGTGCGCTGGTGCACCTGGGCCAGACGCCGCATGGCACCCCCGTGAGCATCAATCGGCACTACTGGGAAGCCGACCTGCACCTGGCCGTAGGCAATGTAGAGCCGCATCAGTTTATGGGCTTTTCGGGCGGGGTCAAAAGCGTGGCGATTGGTGTGGCAGGCAAGGGCACCATCAACCACAACCACGCGCTGATGCAAGACCCAGGCGCCACGCTGGGCAGTTACCAAAGCAACCCGGCCCGCCAGGACGTGGAAGAAATCGGGCGGCTGATGCGCGTGGATTTTGTGGTGAACGCCGTGCTGAACGGCAAAAAGCAGATTGTGGAGGTTTTTGCCGGGGAGCCGCAAGCCGTTATGCAGGCGGCCATCCCCCGGGTGCGGGCGGTCTATCAGGTGCCCGTTAGCACCCCCTATGACCTGATGCTGGTTTCGCCTGGCGGCCATCCTAAAGATATCAATGTGTATCAATCGCAAAAGGGGATGGCCCACGCTGCGCTGGTCATGCGCCCGGGTGGCACGCTCATCCTGTGTGCGTCCTGTCCAGAAGGCTCCGGCAGCCAGAGCTATGAAAACTGGGTCAACCAGGTTGATTCTCAGGCAGCCGTTTTTGAGCGCTTCGCTGCCGAGGGCTTCCGCGTGGGGCCGCATAAAGCTTTTCAGATCGCCCGCGACTCGGCGCGCATCCGCGTTTTCTGGGTGACGGATATGCCTGATAGCCTGACGCAAAAGCTCCTGCTGGAAAACGCAGCCTGGAGGCTGCGCTGCAAACAGCGCTGGCCGACCTGCCGCCGGATGCCCGGGTGGGCGTGATGCCTGTGGCCAACGCGACCATTCCCCTGCTCAGTGAGCCAATCGGAGGGTAAGCCATGCGGATTGCGATTTTCGGGATGGGCGGCGTGGGGGGCTATTTTGGCGGGCGCCTGGCACAGGCCGGCTATGCCACCGTCTTTGTTGCGCGGGGCGAGCACCTGGCTGCGATCCGCGCGCAGGGTTTGCAGGTGGATAGCGACCGGGGCGCCTTTGTGGCGCGCCCCCAGCAAGCCACCGCTACCCCCGCCGAGGTGGGCGTGGTGGATGTAGTCATCGTGGCAACCAAAGCCTGGCAGGTGGAAGAAGCCGCCGCAGCGATGCGCCCCATGGTGGGGCCGCAAACCGCCGTCGTTCCGCTGCTCAACGGCGTCGAAGCCCCTGCACAACTGGTGGCCAGCCTGGGCGCCGCGCCCGTGCTGGGCGGTTTTTGCCGGGTCATGAGTTGGATCAGCGGTCCGGGGCAGGTTACCCAGCGCGGTGTGGAACCTTACGTCAGCTTTGGGGAGCTTGATGGCACACCATCAGCGCGTGTGACCAACCTGGCAGCTGCTTTTCAGGCCGCCGGCGTTACCGTGGAAGTGCCGTCAGACATCCAGGCGGCGATGTGGCAAAAGCTGGTTTTCATTGCCTCTTTAAGTGGTCTGGGGGCCGTGACACGCGCCCCGGCAGGCGTCCTGCGCGAGCATCCCGCGCTCCGCCAGATGCTCGAAGCCGCCATGCAGGAGGTCTGCGCTGTGGCGGCAGGGCGTGGCCACGCCCTGGCCTCGGATGCAGTCGCGCAAGGGATGGCCCTAGTGGACGCTCTGCGCTGGGAGGCGACCGCTTCCATGCAGCGCGACCTCATGCGCGGACGCCCCTCTGAACTGGAAGCGCAAAATGGCGCGGTGGTGCGGTTGGGCGCCGAAGTCGGCATCTCGACGCCCATTCACCACTTTTTCTATACCAGCCTGCTCCCGGCAGAACTCAAGGCGCGGGGCCAGCTTCACTACAACCTTTAGAACGTCACGGTCGCTCGGCGGCGTCCATCCTCCCCCACCCATAACCGCGCACCGGCTGGGGCTTCCAGTGGGCGGGCTTCGCCGGGTGGCAGGATGAAGGTCATCTCTGAGTAGGGCAGCGCATAGCCGCCGCTTACGCGGAGCGTGAGCATCACCTGTTCCGGTGTGGCAGCCAACCCCAGCCCGACCGTACTCACCTCGCCCCGCTGATAGCCCAGGCTCAGCCCATCGTCCTCGATGAGCTCAAACTGTGCGCTGCCCGCGCCAGGGTGCGGGAACAGGTAAACCTCGCGTTGGTCGTCTGGTTCGGCGCCCACATGTTGCATCGCTTTGCCCATGGGGATGATCCCGCCCGCCCGCACCAGGAGCGGCAGATGCTCCAGCGGAGCCGGGAGCGCCACACTTTGGCCACCTTCCAGCCAACCTTCGCCATAGAAGGGGTGCCAGGCACTCCCGGCAGGCAGGTAAACCTCCCGATGGCGGACGCCCTCCTCGAAGATCGGCGGCACCAACAGGTGACTGCCCAGCAAAAAGTCAAACGATTCCGCCCGGCAACGCGCATCTTCTGGAAACTCGTAGACCAGCGGGCGGTTCATCGGGTCGCCATCGCGGTGCGCGTGATAGAACAGGCTGTAGAGATAGGGCAGCAACCGATAGCGCCACTGGATGGTCTGCCGAACCAGCGGCAGGATTTTGGGATACATCCACGGCTCGCTGATGGAGCCGTCATCGTTCAGCGAGTGGATGTGAAAGCGCGGCTGAAACACCCCACACTGCAACCAGCGCAGGAACAACTCGGGGTCCGGCTTTGGCCCCACCAACCCACCAATGTCGTGCCCCATGTTTGGCGCCCCGGAGAGGCTCAGCCCCAGGCCCATTGCGATGTTGTAGCGCAGGCTTTCCCAGCGGGTGTAGTTGTCGCCGCTCCAGGTTTGGGCATAGCGCTGCACGCCGGGCATCCCCGACCGGCAGATCACAAAGGGGCGCTCGTCTGGCAAATCAGCCTGCTGTGCTTCCCACGAGGCTCGCGTCATCAGCAACGAATGCAGCGGGCGAATCAGGCCAATCGGGATCGGCTGGCCAAAGCCATCGCACCGCGCCGCGTCATCCCAGATTTCATATTCGTTGTTGTCGTTCCAGGTCACGCTAACGCCCATCTCCAGCAGCGCGCTACGCACCTGGTTTTGCCACCAGGCATAAGCCGCCGGGTGCGTAAAGTCCAGGTAGGCGCCGGGTTCGCTTTGAGAGATGCCGCCGCTCCAGAGCGTGACGTGCTCGGGTTCGTCGGCCTCCGCTGCCTGGATGAGGCCGCCCTGCTGCGCAACCTCGGCATACTGCGGATGGGTCAATAGAAGCCAGGGTTTGATGTTGCCGGCCAGCCGCATCCCACGGTCGCGGAAATAGCGGGCCAGGCCCGGCGGGTCCGGAACGCGGCTGCGATTCCAGTTAAAAACATAGCGCTTGCCATCTTGCTCACCTGTGGTATAGCCGGAGGACAGATGAAACAGGTCACAGGGGATTTGCTCTGCCTGGCAACGCTCCACAAAGGTCTGGAGCTGGTGCTGGGCGTCTGGCGCTTCGGTGTAGCCCATCGTGCCCGCCATAAAACCCAGCGACCAGCGTGGTGGCAGCGCCATGTGGCCGGTCAGGCGGGCCAGCTTGCGCACCACTTCCCCGATGCTCGGCCCGAAGATCAGGTAGTAATCCACGTCGCCATCTTCCACCTGATAGCTGCGGTAGGGGCCGTGGTAGGCGTCGATTTCCTGGCCCAGGTCAAAGGTCGGTGGTGGCAGATTGTCATAGAGCAGCCCGTAGGCCAGGCCCAGTTCCGGCACATAGGTGATGTAAAACGGAAAATGCTTGTAGAGCGGGTCAGAGCGGGCTGCATCATAGCCGTAGGCATCGACATTTTTCAAGATGAAGCGCCCGCCATGCTTATCCAGCGCACCGGCGCGCTCGCCCAGGCCGTAGTAATGTTCCGTAGGGCGGCGCACCAGATAGTGAAAGACGCTCCGCCCGGTCCGGTCATATTGATAGGCCCGGCGGCGGTCATCCGTGGCAAAGGCACGCCCCTGGGCATCGTGCCAGCGCAGCGCCAGTGGCCCCAGTGCAATCTCCACCTGGAGCGCCGCTGTTCGGAGCTGCACCTGCTGGTCTTGGAGACTATGTGCGTAGCCAGGCAACGCAAAAGGCGAGTAATCCTCACGCAAACGGCCCTCACGCGGCGCCGTGCCCTGCGCGTCTACGATCATCCAGGTTCGGTCCAGGCGTGGCTGTCCGCCAGAAAACAGGCTTACCCGCAGCAGGTCGTGCTCCAAAACAGCAATCTGGAAGCGCTCGCCACGCTCCCCGTCAAACGCTAATCCCCAGGGTGCAACCTGGGTTAACTGCACATGAATCGGTTGAGAAGGACGCATTTCACAAGGTTCCTCTGGGAAAATACACAAGGGAAACAAAAAGAGCCGCGCAGCAGGCACGGCTCCCCAACCATCAACTTCAGGCGCCGGGATAAAGAGAGACCATCTTGAGCTTGGTCATTTCTTCCACCGAAAAGCGCGGGCCTTCGCGCCCCACCCCGGAATTCTTATTCCCGCCGTAGGGCATCTGGTCCACACGCCACTGCGAAACGTTGTTGATCATCACGCCGCCCACATCCAGCTTGCGCGCTGCCAGCATGGCGTGTTGCAAGTCGTTGGTAAAGACCCCAGCTTGCAAGCCGTATTCTGATGCGTTGACTGCCTCCAGCGCGGCATTGAAATCATCAAACGGCACCAGGTTCACGATCGGCCCAAAAACCTCTTCGCACATCACGGTCATGTCTTCGGTGACGTCTTCCAGCACGGTCGGGCGGAACAGACGCCCCTCTGTATTGCCGCCCGTGAGCACCTTCGCGCCGCGCTGAACCGCTTCCGCGATCCAGTTCTGAATGCGTTCTACGGCTGCATCGCTGATCAGCGGCCCCAGGTCGGTGGCTTCGTGGGTGGGGTCGCCCAGGGTCAGTTGCTCCACCTCTCGCACAAAGCGGTCGCGGAACTCGTCGTAGCGCTTGCGATGGATATAGACGCGCTGCACGCTGTTGCAAACCTGGCCACTGTAGCCAAAACCGCCCATCACGCAAGCGGTAGCCGCGCGTTCGATGTCTGCGCTGTCATCAATGATCGTGGCGCCGTTGCCGCCAAGCTCGAGCGTGGT
>JAAUUD010000208.1 GCA_012031655.1 Anaerolineae bacterium
CCTTCGCGCAGCTTAAAGGCGGCTACGCTTTTGCGTGCCCGGGTGATGACCGGCTTTTGCCCGCTGATGATGGTCAGGTCGTGACTGCGCCATCCAGCGCTTTGGGGTTATCCAGGGCTTCCCCCACGCCGATGTTGATCACCACCTTGGTAATGCGCGGCACCTGCATTACGTTGGCGTAGTTGAACTCCTGGCGCAGGGCCGGGACCACTTCTTCATGGTAGAACTTCTGTAAGCGTTGGTTCATTTCGCACTCACTTGTCGATATCCATGTTGGCTTTTTTGCTCACACGGACCTTACGCCCATCCTCCGCGATGCGAAAGCCAACCCGCGTCGGCTCATTGGTGTGTGGGCACACCAGCATCACATTCGAGGCATCAATCGGCGCTTCAAACTCAATGATGCCCGCCTGGGTGTTGCTGCGCCCAGCCCGCACCGGGCGTTGGTGCTTCTTGCGAATGTTGATGCGTTCCACCACCACGCGCATCCGCCCGGCTTTTTTCTCCACGCGCAGCACTTCGCCACGCTTGCCGCGGTCCGCGCCGGTGACGACCTGCACCGTATCGCCAACCCTGATCTTCTGCATGATCTTGACTCCTGCTCCTATAGCGTTTCGGGCGCCAAGGAAACGATCTTCATGTAGCCTTTTTCGCGCAGTTCGCGCGCCACCGGGCCAAAAATACGGGTGCCGAGTGGGTCCTGGCTTTCGCCCTTCAGGATCACTGCGGCGTTGTCATCAAACTTGATGTAGGAGCCATCGGCGCGGCGGTATTCCTTGGCAGTCCGTACGATCACCGCCCGCACAATAGCACTTTTCTTGATCTGCCCATCCGGGCGCGCAGCCTTGACGGTGGCGATCACCTGGTCGCCCACATAGCCATAGCGCCGCTTCGAGCCACCCATCACGCGGATCACCAGCAGCTCGCGCGCGCCGGTGTTGTCCGCCACTACCAACCGAGATTCGGTCTGAATCATCGTTAGGACTCCTCTTGCCGCGCTTCTGCATCGCTGGCCAGGGCGGCTTCGACATCCGAAACGCGCTCCACAAAGCTCTCGATCACCCAGCGCTTTTGCTTGCTTATGGGGCGGCTTTCCACAATGCGGACCACGTCGCCAATTTGTGCTTCGTTGTTTTCGTCGTGCGCCATATACTTCTTGGTGTAGCGCACCACCTTGCCATAGAGCGGGTGGGGCTTGGCCTTGTCCACCGTCACCACTACGGTTTTGTCCATCTTGTTGCTGGTTACGCGCCCTTGCAGGCGGCGGCGTTTATTGGGCATTGCCCTGTTCCTCCTCTGCAATCCGCGCTGCCAGGCGTCGTTGGCTCTGGACGGTCTTAATCCGAGCCACGTTGCGCTTAAGCTCACGCAGGCGGTTGTAGTCTTCAAGCTGGCCAATGCTCTTCTGAAAGCGCAGGTTGAACAGCTCTTCCTTCACGTTGTTCAGGCGGTAGGCTAGTTCTTCTTCGTCCAGATTGCGCAGTTCATCCATGTCCAGGCGTGCCATCAGGCCATCTCCTCCCCAGAAATCGGGTCAATGCGCTTGACGAACTTGGTCTTGACGGACAGCTTATAGGCCGCCAGGCGCAGGGCTTCGCGCGCGGTTTCTTCCGGCACGCCCTTGATCTCGAACATCACGCGCCCGGGCTTGACCACCGCCACCCACTTTTCCACGGAGCCTTTACCCTTGCCCATGCGGGTTTCGGCAGGTTTGGCGGTCACGGGCTTGTCGGGAAAGATGCGGATCCACAGCTTGCCCGTACGGCGTACATAGCGCACAATGGCACGGCGGGCTGCTTCGATCTGGCGGCTATCGACCCAACCGGGTTCCAGGGCCATCAGCCCATAGTCCCCAAAGTCCACCTTGTTGCCCCGGTAGGCCACGCCCGTCATGCGCCCGCGCATCTGCTTGCGATATTTCACGCGCTTTGGCATCAACATTGCGTTACTCTCCTATTGGCTGACGTACACGTCAGTCGGTTCGGCTGGTGCTTCTTCGTCCAGCACATCGCCCTTATAAATCCACACCTTGATGCCGATCACGCCATAGGCGGTGGAGGCTTCGGCAGTGGCATAGTCGATATTCGAGCGCAGGGTGTTGCGCGGCACGCGCCCTTCCATCTGGTGTTCGCGGCGGGCCATTTCGGAGCCAGCCAAACGCCCAGACACCATGATCTTGACCCCCAACGCCCCCTGGCGCATGGCCTGGCCGATGGCACGCTTCATGGCGCGGCTATGCCCGATGCGACGCTCCAACTGCGAGGCGATGTTTTCTGCCACCAGTTTGGCGTCCATATCCGGCTTGCTGACTTCTTCCACTTCTACGCGGATCTTCTTGCCGGTCATGTCTTCCAGTGCCTGGCGCAGCTTCTTCACGTTATCGCCCTTGCGCCCAATCACGATGCCCGGCTTGGCCGTGTAGAGCGTCACCTGCACCTGGTTGGGGGGCGTGCGCTCGATTTCCACGTGCGAGAGGCCCGCAGGCTTGAGTTCTTTCTGTAGAAAGCGGCGCACATCAAAGTCTTCCAGCAGGGCTTCGCGGTAACGATCCCCTTCGGCATACCAGCGTGCGTCCCAGTCCCGGTTGATCTTCAGCCGAAAACCAATCGGATGAATTTTGCGTCCCATCGAATTACGCTTCTTCCTCTGTTCCGGCGCTGGCCGAACGGGCGGGGGTCTGGAGCAGGTTCAATTCCTGTTCCTTCAGGATGACCGTCAGGTGAGACGAGCGCTTGACACGCGGCTTATAGCGCCCGCGCGCCCCGGCTTTCACCCGGCGCTGGCTGGGGCCTTCGTCCGCAAAATGCTGCTGATCACCAGGTCTTCGCGGTTGAGTTCAAAGTTCTCTTCCGCGTTGGCGATGGCAGAGGCCAGCGTTTTACGCACAAAGTACGCCCCTTTTTGTGGCATAAATTGCAGCACGGTCATGGCCTGGTCGGCATCCATGCCGCGCACCTGGTCGCAAACCAGGCGCAGCTTCTGGGCCGACATCGGCACGTAACGGTGTTTTGCACGAATGTCCATCGCCTTTAACGACCTTTCGTCTTTTTCTCCTGGATGTGCCCCCGGAAGGTACGGGTAGGGGCAAACTCACCCAGTTTGTGACCGACCATGTTTTCGGTGATGTAGATTGGAACATGGCGGCGCCCATCGTGCACGGCAATGGTGTGGCCCACCATTGCGGGAAGATGGTGCTGCGGCGGCTCCAGGTGCGGATCACGCGCTTTTCGCGCTTGTCGTTGAGCTGCTCGATTTTCTTGAGCAGCTTGATATCGATAAACGGGCCTTTTTCAGAGAACGAGACATCTCACCACCTCCGCTGTCTCTTACCGCGTCTTGCCGCGACGGCGGATGATATACTTGCTGGTCACTTTGTTGCGGCGGGTCTTCACACCGCGTGCGGGCTTGCCCCAGGGCGTCTTGGGGCCGGGCATCCCGATAGGCGAGCGGCCTTCACCACCGCCATGCGGGTGACTGTTGGGGTCCATGGCACTCCCGCGCACGCCGGGGCGCCAGCCCAACCAGCGGTTGCGCCCCGCCTTGCCCAACTTCACGTTGCCATGGTCCACATTGCCCACCTGACCGATGGTCGCCATGCAGTCTTCCGGCACACGGCGCATTTCGCCGCTGGGCAGGCGCAAAGTGGCGTAGCCGCCTTCCTTGGCCAGCAATTGCACCGACATCCCCGCGGCCCGGGCGATCTGACCGCCCTTGCCCGGCTGGAACTCGATGTTGTGGACCATCTGCCCGACGGGAATGTTGACCAAGGGCAGGGCGTTCCCCACCGTCAGTTCGGCGTTGGGGCCGTTCATGACGGTCATGCCGACTTGCAAACCCAAGGGGGCGATGATATAGGCTTTTTCGCCATCTTCATAGACGATTTTGGCGATGCGGGCCGAGCGATTCGGGTCGTATTCAATCGAGACGACTTCGGCAGGCACATCAAACTTGCGCCGCTTGAAGTCAATCAAGCGGTAGCGGCGCTTGTGGCCGCCACCTCGATGGCGCACCGTCACGCGCCCGGTGTTGTTGCGCCCACCGCGCTTCTTCAGCTCGGTCATCAACGACTTGTCTGGCTTTACCTTGCTGAGTTCCTCGAAGGTATAGCCGGTCATGTCGCGCCGCCCTGCGGAGGTGGGCTTGTACACTTTGACTGGCATGCTCTTGCTTATCCCTCTTTACAGGCTGCCGCTGGCCACAATAACTCCCGGAGGGGGCGGTTTTCTGCGGCGCAGCGGGTCCTCGGACGAAACAACTTAATCAAACAGCGAAATCGGCTGCTGGGTCGAGACGACGGCCTTCTTCCACTTGGATTTGCGGATGAAGAACTTGCGGCCACGCCGCCCGCGCTTGGGCGGCATCACCATCGTATTGACATCCAGCACATCCACATCAAAGATCAGCTCAACGGCGTCTTTGATCTGAATTTTGTTGGCGCGCAGGTCCACTTCGAAGGTGTACTGGTTGAGCAACTCGCTTTGCAGGTTGGCTTTTTCAGTCACCACCGGGCGCCGGATCACGTCGTATAGGTGCAGTTCGCGTCCCATGTTCTTGTTCCTTAACCCAGGTGTGCTTTGATGTGGTCCAGCGCATCGACGGAAATAACGACCTTCTCGTGGCGCAGCAGGTCGCGGATGTTCAGGTAGCCCACGTGCAGCGCCGTAGTCTGCGGCAGGTTAAAGATGGCGCGCATGGCTTCCTTGTGCTCTGGCGCGTAAAGCACCAGGGCGTTGTCGGTCCCGGCGACGGTTTGCAGGGTGGCCTGCATGAGCTTGGTTTTGGGGTCATCCAGCACCAGGCTATCCACGATCACGATCTGCTCATCGCGCAGCAGGGCCGAAAGCGCACTGCGCAACGCCTGACGCCGCATTTTGCGGGGCATATCCTGCTGATAGTTGCGCCCATAGCGCGGGCCGTGCGCCTTGCCACCACCGACGAAGATGGGCGCGTTGCGCGAACCATGCCGGGCGCGGCCCGTGCCCTTCTGGCGGTACCACTTGGCCTTGGTGCGGTTGACTTCGCTACGGGTCTTGGTGTGGGCGGTGGCCTGGCGCTTGTTCGCCATCTGGCGCACATAGGCCTGGTGCATCAGCCCCACGTTCACTTCGACCTCAAAAATCTCGGGGGGCAGGTCCGCCTGCCCAATCTGCTTGCCGGTTTTGTCCAGAATAGGGAGTTGCATTGCTCTTACGCCTTCTTCTGCTTCTTGGCGGCCTTGATCACCACGATGCCACCCCGGGCACCCGGCACCGAGCCACGCACTGCCAGCAGATTCTTCTCCGGGTCCACATGGACCACTTCCAGATTGCGGGTGGTGACGCGCTCGTGGCCCATGTGGCCGCCCATGCGCGTGCCTTTGAACACACGGCTGGGGGCGGCGGAAGCGCCAATCGACCCCGGCGCACGCTCGCGGTCTGACTGACCGTGAGTCTTGGGACCACGGTTAAAGTTGTGCCGCTTGATCGTCCCGGCGAAGCCGCGCCCCTTGCTGGTGCCCACCACATCGACCAGTTCACCACTGGCGAACACATCGCAGGTGATGACCGTACCCTCTTGCAGATCTACCGACTCGGTGCGGAACTCGCGTAGCACACGCAGGTCCGGCAGGGTCAGGCCATCGCGCTGAAGGTGCCCTTGTTTAGGCTTGTTCAGGCGCGAATTGCCGTTGCTTTTCTTGCTGAGTTCGTCAAAGCCCAGTTGGATCGCCGAGTAGCCATCTTTGTCTGGCGTGCGAATCTGGGTGACGTAGCATGGCCCAGCTTCGATCACGGTGACCGGCACCGCAGTGCCATCTTCCGTAAAGAACTGGGTCATGCCCACTTTTTTCCCAATAATGCCCTTCATGAACGCCTCCAGGGGACTGCCAGCAGGGCGCTGCTGACATCATCCCATGCCTTCTGCTAGGTTAGATCTTGATCTCGATGTCCACACCGGCAGGCATGTTCACCCGCATCAGTGTGTCGATGGTCTTGCTGTCTGGATCGAGCACGTCAATGAGACGCTTATGAGTCCTGATCTCGTAGTGTTCCTGCGAATCCTTATCAATGAAGGGAGAGCGCTTAACGGTAAACCTTTCGATTCGTGTGGGCAGCGGCACGGGCCCTACGACCCGTGCACCAGTCCGTTCTGCTGCCTCCACGATGCGTTCCGCTGACTGATCCAGGACACGATGATCGTAGGCCTTAAGCCGGATGCGAATCTTTTGCTTGGACATGCTGCCTCTTACTGAATAATCTCGGTGATGATACCCGCGCCAACGGTGAGGCCGCCTTCGCGGATGGCGAACTTGGAGCCTTTTTCGAGGGCGACGGGGGTCGATGAGCTCGACGACGAGGTTAACGTTGTC
>JAAUUD010000209.1 GCA_012031655.1 Anaerolineae bacterium
CCGGAAGTCGCCCCGGCTCAGGATGCGTTCTGGCAGAGTGGGGAGCTGGAAGAACAGCATATAGCTACTCTTGCGCAGTCTCGGGCCCAGTTGCCGCGCTGCATGGCCTGCTCAAAAATGCGGGTGTGCGGCACGTTGAGGATGGTCAGTGAGCGCAGATATTGGGGGTGCATTTCTGCCAGTTCCCAGGCCACCGCCGCGCCCCAATCGTGCCCCACCAGGTGCACCTGGGCATGGCCCAGCGCGGCCATCAGGTTCAGGCTGTCGTTGGCCAGTTGGTCCAGCGTGTAGGCAGCCCGCTGGGGGGGTTTGTCGCTCAGGTGATAGCCCCGCTGGTCCGGCACGATCACCCGAAAGCCCGCCGCTGCCAGCGCCGGAATCTGGTGATGCCAGCCGTACCAGAATTCGGGGAAGCCATGCAGCAGGATCACGGGCGGGCCGTCGCTGGGGCCAGCCATCACCACATGCAAACGGATGTCGCCACAAGCAATATGCACTTTTTCCAGGGGAATATCGGTCATCAGAAGGCCTTTCTGAAGGGGTTATCGCGAGTTGACTTTACTGTTTATTTTTAGTGTATCGCAAGTTGAGGGGCGGTTTACCCCCAGGTGGCCAGCCCTGGGCGCATGCAGGAGCTAAAGGGGCGCACGGGCCAGGGCACACCCCCCGCCACGCCAGGTTGGCCTCGCCAGCAGGGGCCATCCAGCCCTTGGCACCGTGTGCAAAGCGCGGTATAGTTGGCGCACAAGAAAGGGGTAGAGTTCATGGCAAAACACTTTCGTTTTTTCGGACTTGCTCTGCTCATCAGCCTGCTGGGGGTGGTCCTCGCCGCCTGCGGCAGCGATGAAGAAGCAGCGGACAATGGTGGCACCAACGCCACCCCCACTGCGGAGCAGGGGTTGCAGGTGGGTGATGCCGCCCCGGCCTTCACCCTGCCTGCTACTGATGGCAGCCAGGTTTCGCTGGCAGATTATGTGGGCCAACGCCCGGTCCTGCTGTACTTCCACATGGCGGTTGGCTGACCGCCTTGCATGGAGCAGATCGTGGATCTGCACAATGACCCGGCCTTCCAGGCCCTGAACGTTGGTTTCGTGAGCATCGCCTTTGACTCGCTGGAAGAACAAGCTGCCGCCGCGCCGGAATACGGCATCACTGAGGTTCCGTTGCTTTCGGATGCCAATGGGACGGTTTCGGCCCAGTATGACGTCCTGAAGTGGGCGATTGCTTCTGGCGAACCCGGCCATACGTTTATCCTGGTGGACGAAAATGGCGAAGTCGCCTGGATTCGCGACTATGGCGCGCCCGACCTGCCAGAGCGCACCATGTACGTACCGCCGCCAGACCTCGTTTCGCAAATTCAAACGGCCTTGGAATAGGCTGTTGCCGCGAGCCGCCCTCGCTGTTGGGGGCGGCTCTTTTGGGCTATGCGCAGCTCAGGGCGGGCAACATCATCCCGGCGGCCTACCCGAAGCCTTGCCGCTGCTGGCCCAGGTCGCATTCACCAGCGCGCCCAGCGAGGGCACTTCGCCCGGCCCATAGACCTTCACCTGAAACTGCGCGCCGGGTTGTGCGCTCACCACTGCTACCCGCCCACTCCCAATAACCTCTGCGGGGCCTTTGGCGAGAGTAGCAGGGCGGTGTCTTCATCGTTCCCCACGCCCAACAGGTCCGGGTGCTGCTCTATTGCGCCCAGCAGGCGGCCCAGGCAGTTACCGAAATGCGCCGTAAAGCCCCGGGATTTATCTATGGGGATGTGAACTTTACTTTCCCCTTGATTTGTGGTGAAGGCTTGAGGTGATAACGGCAGTTCGCGGTTCGCTCAATGCAAGAAATCACCTCTGGCGCGGCTAGCCCTCACCTGAATTGGTCCATCTGGCCTATTTGCACTCCACCAGTTGACGCCTGCTTCCTCAAGGGCAGCTTTGTATGATGCAAGGTGCCGAAACTTCGTTTTGGTGCTTGATCCCAAAAATCCTGATGAGCCTACGTTCGTCAAGAAAGTAGTTTGACCATGAAAACGCATGAGGTCGAAGTTCGCGGCATCCAGGCGTTGCCCGGCCTGGCGAGCGCCTGATCATCATCGCGGACAAAGTGCCAGAGGTCGCGGCCAGCCTGCGCAACCTGAGCACCGTCGATCTGGAAGAATGCGCCGCCCTGGCGGTGTAGAACCCTGTACGCCAAACCCCGAGTGAGGAGGACCCTTTTGAGTATCGCCATCAACCGCCTGAACATTGGCTACGCTATCTCCAGCGAAGAACACCCCCCGCGCGACATTGTGCGCCATGCCCAGCGCGCCGAAGAAGTTGGCTTTGGCTATGCGCTCGTCTCAGACCATTTTCACCCCTGGGTAGACCGCCAGGGGCATAGCCCGTTTGTGTGGAGCCTGCTGGGCGCGATTGCCCACGCCACAGAGCGGTTGCACATCGGGACCGGCGTCACCTGTCCGCTCATCCGCACCCATCCGGCGATCATCGCCCACGCCGCCGCCACGGTTGCCGCCATGATGCCGGGCCGCTTCTTCCTGGGCCTGGGCACGGGCGAGAACCTCAACGAGCACATTCTGGGCGATCCCTGGCCCGCCTATGCCATCCGCCACGAAATGCTGGAAGAAGCTGTGCAGGTGATCCGCCTGCTGTGGCGAGGGGGGTTGCAATCGCACTATGGGCGCTACTACACGGTAGAAAACGCCCGCCTCTACACCCTGCCAGAGCAACTCCCGCCCATCATGATTGCCGCCTCTGGGCCAAAATCGGCGGAAGCCGCCGGGCAACTGGGCGATGGGCTGATCAGCACCTCGCCCGAAGCGAGCCTGGTAGAGGCCTTTCGGCGGCATGGCCAGCCCAATCGCCCGCGCTACGGCAAGTTAACCGTCTGCTGGGCTGAGGATGTGGTCAGCGCTCGCCGGATGGCTCATCGCATCTGGCCCAATGCGGGCCTCAAGGGCGAGCTTTCGCAGGAGTTGCCGCTGCCGCGCCACTTCGAGCAAGCCACGCAGACCGTCCGCGAAGAAGATGTGGCCGAGTCGGTCATCTGTGGCGACGACCCGCAACCCTACTTCGAAGGCATTCAGGCTTATGCCGAAGCTGGCTTTGACCACGTATACATTCACCAGGTCGGGCCAGACCAGGAAGGCTTCTTCCGTTTCTTTCAGGCGCAGTTGCTGCCCATATTGCAACGCGAGGGGCTTTCGGTGACGGTCTGAGCACGGCAAGCGGGGCGGCCAGAGGTTCCAGCGATAAATGTCCGGCTGGCCCATCACAGCCGCCCCGCCCGCGCCACAATCGGGCTAGCTCACCAAGGCGCTGGCCCCAGGGTGCGCCTCCGCTTGCAAGGAGATGACCATATGTTTACCGGCTTCCGCTTTCGTCGCGAGATCAACGTGCTGCCCTGGTTGCAGTTCAACATCAGCAAAACCGGCGTATCCGCCACCATTGGCCCGGAACTGGCGCATGTGACCGTCGGCGCGCACGGGACCTATGTTTACATGGATATGCCCGGCAAAGGCACCTACTTTCGGCGCAAGCTTGGCCCCATGCTGGAGGACCTGCGCTCCAATGATGACGAAAACGCGCAAAAAGAGAACCCGCAGGGGGAAGAGGGCGAAAACCCGCAGGAGGAAGCCGGCCTGCCGATTGACCTGAACTTTCTGGACCGCCTGATGACGCGCCCCAAGGAGGTTGCCTTTGCAGATGCGGTCAATGCCCTGGATGCCGGAGACGAGCAGCGTGCCTACAACAAAGCCCGCGAAGCAGCCTCGCTTGCGGATGGGGCCTATCTGGCGGGCTTTTTGGCGCTGGAGCGGGAAGAATGGCCGCAAGCGGTGGAGTACTTTGAGCGCGCCCTGGAAGACCGCGAGCACCTGGGCGAGTTGTTTGCGCGCGTGCAGCTGGATATGCGGGTGTTTGTCTCGGTGACGAAAGACTTTATGGTGGCCATCCGTCCCAATCGGCGCGATTGTTTGCTGGCCCTGGCCATTGCCCACGAGCGCATGGACCATAACGAGCTGACCATCAAGCGCCTGCAAACCATCCGCGAAGAATACGACCCCGACGACCTGATCATCCGGCTGTTGCTGGCCGAACTGCTGGACGAAACCTACCCGGAAAACGCGCGTGTCCAGCACGAAGTCGTCACCCTGGCAGAAGGGGTGCAGAACGACTCTCCCCTGCACGCGGCCCTGATGCTCTATCGCGGGCGGGCGCTGCGGCGGCTGGGCGTGGTGGATGGTGCGCGGGATACCTTTACGAAGGCGCTCCGCAAAAAGAAGGACTACCCCACGGACTTGCTGGTGGCCTTGCGCTACGAGCGCGCCTTGCTCTACGAAGCAGAAGGCGACGAAAAAAAAGCGCATAAGGAATTCGAGAAAATCTACGCGCTGGCCCCGGACCTGGAAGATGTGGCGGAACGCATTGGGGTTGAGTCTGAGATTAAATCTGATCCGCTGCCAGAACCCCTCGCAAGACACCCCCCCACCGAGAACCCGCCCGGCGAACAGCTGGCCGTGGACTACAACCTGGGCTCGACCCAGGAGGAAGAAGAACAGCGCTAGGCGCCTGGCAGGGCCAAACAGGGCAGCCCAGCACAGGAATGCGTTACAATCACCGTGCAGTGCGCTGAGGAGTCACTACTGCTGGACCTGCCTCCGGCTCCTTCTTAGTGGTGCCATCTGCATCAGTCAAGCGAGATTCGGGAGCCAACCATGCCAAAACCACTTCCCCTGGGGGCGTCATATGCCCCGCACGAAACCACTTTTTGCGTCTGGGCGCCAAATGCTCAGCAGGTCGAAACCCTGTTGCCAGACCGCGAGCAGGCCATGCCCATGCAGCGCGAGGCCGAAGGCTACTTCACCTGCGCGGTGCCCGGCCTGGCGCCCGGCACGCGCTATCAGTTTCGGCTGGATGGTTGACAAAGTGCGCCCCGACCCGGCCTCCCGCAGCCAACCAGAAGGTGTGCATGGCCCTTCAGAGGTCATCGACCCGGCCTTCGGCTGGACAGACGAGCACTGGCAGGCGCCCAGCCTGCGGAATAGCGTCATCTATGAGTTGCATGTGGGCACCTTCTCGCCAGAGGGCACCTTTGCAGGCATTATCCCCCATCTGCGCGACCTGCGTGAGCTAGGCATCACCACCCTGCAACTGATGCCGGTGGCGCAGTTCCCTGGTGCGCGCAACTGGGGCTACGATGGCGTGCACCTGTATTGCCCGCACAGCGCCTATGGCGGCGTAAAGGGCCTCAAGCGCCTGGTGGATGCCGCCCATAACGCGGGTTTGGCCGTGCTGCTGGATGTGGTCTATAACCACCTGGGGCCAGAGGGCAACTATCTGTGGGACTACGGCCCCTACTTTACGGACCGCTACCGGGGCGGTTGGGGCGATGCCCCCAACCTGGATGGCCCAGGCAGTGATGCCGTGCGCCGCTTCTTCATTGAGAATGCACTGCACTGGTTGGCGGAATATCACCTGGATGGCTTACGCCTGGATGCAATCCATGGGCTGGTGGACCCTTCTGCGCGGCCTTTTGTGGCGGAACTGGCCGCCGCCGCGCACGATTGGGCCGAGCGCCATAACCGCCGCGTGCTGATCATCGCAGAGACGCACCACAGCGACCGCCGCCTGACCCTGCCGCCCGAAGCCAACGGGCTGGGGCTGGATGCACAATGGCTGGATGATCTGCATCACGCCGTGCATGTGGCGCTGACCGGCGAAACCCTAGGTTATTACGTGGATTACCAGGCCTTTGCTCTGCTGGCGAAGGTCTTGCGCGGGCGTTTTGCCTACAGTGGGGAATATTCCCAGGTGTTTGGGCGGCGCCACGGCACCCCGGCGGAGGACATCCCGGCGGACCGCTTTATTGCGGCCATGCAGAACCACGACCAGGTTGGCAACCGCATGTTAGGCGAACGCCTGACCCAGCTCACGGACCTGGACGGCCTGAAGCTGGCTGCCGCGTTGCTGCTCTGCGCGCCCTACACGCCGATGCTCTTTATGGGCGAGGAATATGGCGAAGTGGCGCCCTTCCTTTACTTTGTTTCGCACAGCGACCCCGACCTGGTGGAAGCCGTGCGCCAGGGCCGCGCAGCGGAGTTCGCCAGCTTTAACTGGAGCGCAGACCCGCCCGATCCCCAGGCCGAAAGCACCTTCCAGCGCAGCCAGCTTAAGCACGAACTGCGCCACACTGGCCATCACGCCGAATTGCTGGCGCTCTACCGCGAGCTATTAGCCCTGCGGCGCGCCCGTCCTGCCCTCACCAACCCCCACGCCCCAGGCAACCCGTGTTTATCCGCAGGGCGAGGCGCGGATGCTCTGCTTGGAACGCCACCGACCCCGCCGAAACGCTGCGCCT
>JAAUUD010000210.1 GCA_012031655.1 Anaerolineae bacterium
TAGTCCGCAATTTGGGGTTTGGCGTTGGAGATAACCGAAAGCAGGGTGGATTTACCAGCGTTTGGCATACCAATAATGCCCACATTGGCCAGCAACTTCAGCTCCAGCTTAAGCCAGCGCGCTTCCGCAGGCTCGCCTTTTTCCGCGATGTAGGGGACCTGGTTGCGAGACGTAGCCCAGTGCACATTACCGCGCCCACCGCGCCCGCCACGTGCCACCACCACCCGCTGCCCTGGCTCCGAAAGATCCGCCAGCACACGGTCGCTGTCGGCCTCGCGCACGATGGTACCGGTTGGCACCTCAACTTCCAGTACCTTGCCAGAGGCACCCGTCATGCGCTGTTTGGCACCGGGCTTGCCATCTTCGGCCCGAAAGTGCACTTCCATGCCAAACTTACGCAGGGTATTCAGCTTGGGGTTGGCCACCAGCACCACATCGCCCCCATGACCGCCATCGCCCCCCATCGGGGCCACCGCGCGGCACAAACTTCTCGCGCCGAAAGTGGATGACCCCACTCGCCACCGCGCCCGCTCTTCACGAAAATGCGTGCTTCATCCAGAAATTGGCTCATCGTTCTGCCTGTTCTTCTGCGTCAATCAACAGAGGGGCACCCGGCCCCTCTGCATCTGGCTTAAAAAATGCTCCCTGGGTCGGCGCTGGCTAGGGCAAGGCAGAACCTTCCGGGGGGGTCCCCTTCAGGTCGTTCATGTCCAGCTCAAAGCGGCGGTCCAGAATGGTCGTGAGGATGGCTTTGGCAAAGCGGAAGAAGTCCGAGAGCAAATCAATACGCTGAATGTAGAGTTCTGCCAGGGCCTGGTCTTCTGCGTTCATCTCGCTGAGCGCGCCACGCAGGCTCTCGATGCTTTCTTCCAGCACGGCCAGCGCCCGTTCCACATCGCGTAACTCTCGCCCGCCCAGCACCTTTTGCAAAATCTTCCAGAAGTCAGTTTCTGCCTCATAGTATTTGCGATTGCTGGGGTTGTCCTCGCGCACCCACACTTCGCGCACCGCGCCCATGTATTCCAGCGTACGCGTGTTCATGCTCACGCTGGCCTTGGACTTGTGGACCCGTTCCTTGAGTTCGTCCAGGCTCAGTGGCCCAGAGGTGAGCAGGAGCGCCGCGTATAGCTCGCCCATCACCCGGTTATAGCCAAAATAATCGGCCAGCTGGCCTAAGCCCTGCATCATGCTATCGTGGACGGCCTGCAAAGCAGGGTTGAGTTTTCTAGAATTTTCTGTTGCATCCGACATGGCGATGCGATCCCCTGCCTGTTTCCACTTAACTCTAGCACGCTCGCCTTAGGCTTGACAACATCCACACCCACAGTTACGCGGCATTGCTGAGGTTGGCGTGTCGCTGGGGGCCGGTGTGGGGCCGCTATAGCCCGCTACACCCACGCTCAGCCCCGCTTCAGCGGCCAATGCCGGCAGATAGGGGCTGCAGGTTATCCCCCGGACAGAGTGTTTCCGGGTTGAACTGCCGATGGCTCGCCAGGTGCGTCAGTTGCAAGCCCTGCGCCAGCCAGCCCAGCACCAGGCGCAAAGCCTGCAACTGGGGGGCGGTGGGCAGGTCCACCATAAAGTTTCCCATCAGGCAAACGCCCACAGTACCGGTATTATAACCTGCGGTGTGCACACCCCGCACAGTGACACTGCGCCCCTCGTAAATGGCCCCTGCCTTGCCAATCAGATAATGATAGCCCACATCGGCCCATTTGCGATCTTGCTGATGCAGGCGTTGCGCTTCTTGCATGGTCAACAGATCGTCGCCCTCGTAAATAACCGTGTGGTGGATGACAGCTGTGGTGTACACCTGGGCCAGCGGTTCGGTGTAGGTCCGCCAGCCTTCAGGATTCGCCTCGCTGAAAAAGCCGTTTTCGTTTTCCGCTGTATGATCCAGCGGTAGCGCATTCCACCCCGCGCGCTGGATCAGGTAGGGCGCCGGGATCAGCACAGCCGGATCAAGGGTGGTCGCGCTGGTGGGCAGGTCAGGCAAAGTCGGCAAACTCGAAAGCACAGGGCGTTCGGGCCGAGCGCGCAACTCATTAACGAGCAGGCCGTAACGCCAGCACCGCCACAGGCGCAAGCCACCGCTACCCCGCTCCCCCCAAGCGCCAGCGCCAGCAGTTGCCGTCGTGAGAGGGTCATAATCGACCTCCAGCTTTACAAAACCGCGTCTTACAGCCTAATATACAGGTAATGTTGCTATAGCAAAATAGAGTCGATGCAATACTTCAGCCGTGTAAAACTTAGGAATTGGAAAAACTTCCAGACAGTAGAAGTCAATTTATCGGAACGTATGTTTCTGGTTGGCCCTAACGCCTCGGGTAAATCCAATTTTCTAGACGTGTTTCGCTTTCTCCGTGACTTAGCTGTGCCAGGTGGTGGCCTGAGCCGTGCTTGTGAAGTTCGCGGTGGTGTTTCGCGTCTGCGTAGCCTCCATGCACGCACCCCCCCTCAAATAGAGATAGAGATAGAGATCTCTGAAGAAAACCAACGCATGTGGCGCTATGCTATTGGAATCACACAGGAAGGAAGGCTACCCCGCCAAGGAACCCCGCGTCTTACCCATGAAGAGGTTACGAACCTGCAAACAACAGAAGAGACTATTTTGAGGCGCCCTACGCCCGATGATGAACAGGATCCGTTGCGTATGACACAGACGGCCCTGGAGCAGAGCTTCTTTAACCGCGAATTCCGGTCTGTGGCCGATTTCTTTGGTGGGGTGACCTACTTACACATTGTACCTCAAGTTGTCCGTAATGCTGGCGGCCTGGCCTTAAGCCCGGAGTTTCCAGATGATTACGGTGGACGGTTCATCGAGCGCATCGCTAAAACTCCCTCCCGAAGTCGGGATGCACGGCTTAATCGAATATTGGAAGCACTGAAGTCCGCCGTACCTCAATTTGAGCGCTTAGAACTACGTACTGATACCGAGGGGGACCAACACCTGCAAGCTAGCTATCGCCATTGGCGTGCTACAGCTGCTTATCAAGATGAAACGCAGATGTCTGATGGGACTTTGCGCCTTATTGCGCTTCTATGGGCTTTACAAGAAGGCCACCAACCGATATTGCTGGAAGAGCCAGAACTCTCTTTACATGCTCATCTAATTCGCCAAATACCAAAGCTCCTGGAAAAAATCCAGCAAAAGAAGTCCAACAATCGCCAAATTCTTATTAGCACACACAGCTATGAATTACTGAGCGACGAGGGCATTAGCGGTCACGAGACTTTAATGTTTGCGCCCACCGAAAATGGCACAACAGTCACCCTGGCAAGTCAGAAAGAGGAGATCAGTAACCTGCTACAGCAGGGACTTTCAGTTGCTGAGGTTGTGATTCCTTATACCGCTCCACCTGAATTGTATCAATTGCCCCTATGGTAACAAGCATCGTTATAGCAGTAGAGGGTGAATTGGACGAGCATATTTTGAGGAAGCTAATTGATCTACAACGAACTGACTTCCAAATTGCTGCTGTGTTCGGAAGAAAAGGGAAACAGTATTTACGCAGCATCGCGCAAGGGCTGAATAGGGCGTCACGGCTAGAATACCCATACATTTTACTGACAGACCTTGACCAAGAAACATGTGCCAGCGGCCTCATTCAGAACTGGCTATCAGGCGGGAAGGCAACTTCGTTCGTTTTTCGTGTTGCTGTCCGAGAAGTAGAAGCTTGGTTACTAGCGGATAGCCAGAACCTAGCCAAATTCTTACATGTCTCCCCCAAGCATATAAGCCATCAGCCAGACACGCTGTCAGACCCCAAAGGAACGATAATTGATCTTGCCCGCCTTTCTACAAGTAAACAGGTCCGCAATGATCTTGTACCTGATCCCCGAAGTACAAGCAAAGTGGGCAAAAACTACAACCTACGCTTGATCGAGTTTGTTCATGACGTCTGGTCTATTGATCTCGCTAGTCAGAACTCGCCTAGCTTACGGCGTGCTATAAATTGCCTTCAAGCTTATCCTTAATCCGAATCGGGCGTGGGTGTGGCGCTAGGGATCGGTGTGGGCGTGGGGTTACGGGTAGAAAGATAGACGATGATGTCGCTCAGCGTTGTCTGATCCACAAACGTTGCCGGGTCGCGCACATAAGCCGTTCCGCCCTCATCCACCACAAAGACCGCGCCAGTGGTGGGATTGATCATCTCTCCACCAAAGCTGCGCTCTAACCCATTCAGCAGGTTGGCAGAGGCCACGCCTGCCACCCAGTTCACACCAAGGTCGCGCAGCCCAGCATACACTTCGTGATAGGCCTGCAAGCCCTCAATCGGCGCGTCCACATCCGCCGACAACACCACAAAAGTTATTGGCGGCACGTTCGGGTCTCCGGTAAAACGCAGCGCCAGCTGTCCCAGTTCGCTCGATTGGTCCAGGCAATTCGGGCAATTCAGGGACATCAGTTGCACGATCAGCAATTCGCCACCCAGGCCGCGCAAGGTTTGCGCTTGGCCCTCCAGCGTGCTGAAGTTAGCCGTGTACCAATCCAGCGGCGGCACCGTGCGGGATAGGAAAGCCGGAAGTTGCGCGACTTCGGGCAGGGGCGTGGTGGGGGGCAGCGTGACCACCGCCAGCCCACGGGTTGGCGTGGCTGTAGGCGCTGCAATCTGCTGGGTGGGCCGTCGGGTGGCCTCCTGGACGAGAGTCCGCTGGGCTTCGCGCGTCTGGTTTTCTTCCAGGCGGCCTACATCCAGGCCAGAGGGCGCCGTTTCCGGCTCTGGTCGGCAAGCCGCCAGCAGCACCAACACCACTAAACTGAGCATGATCATCCCTGGCCGCATGGTTTATTCCCCTTCCGCCGGTTGAAGCTGAACCAGCCCCACCGGGTAATGGTCTTCTCCGCTTGTAGTCAGCAGTATACTCCCATCCCCGGCATTGTACACGCGCAGCACCAGCTGATAGGCTCCGGCGGGCAGGGCCGCCCCCAGTGCAATGGGGTGATAATCGTAGATCAGTTGGCCGGGCGCCCACGAGGGCGGTGGGCTGGCTGCCCTGTTGCGGGTAGCTGTCGTGCTGCGCCACCAGGTGACCGGCGCCATCCAGCAGCGCCGCAGACACGCTATAGTTGACCCCTAGCGCCTGATCTGTGCTCCACCAGGCGGTCACGGGCAAAAGCTCGCCACCCTGAGCGCTGGCTGGGGCCACAACGCGGTGCAAGGTGATATGCTCGCCAAACTGCACCACCTGCTGCGCCAAGAGGGTCAGGGCATCATAGCGATAAAGGTAAATGGGGCTGCCCTGGTGCATAAACGTTGTTGCGTAGGTGGGCGTGTAGCCCCAGCCCAGCAACGCAGCGTGATAGCGCTCGCCCCAGACCAGATACCAGGCCCCCAATTGCCCCTCCAGGGTCACGAAGCGCAACTGGGTCAGCACATCCAGCTCCGCGCGTTCCAGCGCAAACACCGAGGTTTCGCGCAAGGGGGGGGCACCTTCTGCCTGGCGCAGGTGATAGCGCAGGGCTGGGTCATCGCCAAAAACATCCACGATAACCGCGTCCTCCTCCACCTCGCCGCAGCGCCAGAAACGCCGCTACTTCTGGCCAGGGCGGGTTATCGGCGGCGACGTCGGTCGTGGCCAGGCCATTCAGGATGAACAACCCCACCAGCACAGCCCGCCCAAAGGGTTCGAACGCGCTGAGGCCCAGCGCCACCAGCACGGCCAACCAGGGCAACAGAATAGCCAGGTTACGGTCTGTGAGCAGGCGGGTATTCTCGCTGAACAGGGTCAGCGCAATGACCAGGGCTATCGGCACCCCAATGCCGAGCACAGGGAGCAACAAGCCACCTGGCATTGGGGGTGGACGCCGCCACCCCGGCGCCGCCACCCAGGGCCGCACCAGCGCCAGAACGATCAGCCCCAGCGGCAGCGCAACCGGCGACCCCAGAAAATGCGTGGTCAGGATTTCCAGCGTGCGGCCATTGAGCGGCCAATCGTGACGCAAGCCGCCGTGCACCTGAAACTGGTAGACAAACGCCGCCCCCCAGGGCAGAAAGGCCACCCCGGCCAGTGCTAGCAGGCTTCCGTAGCGCAGCCAGTGTTGCCTGGGGAGGCGCGCCATCACAAAAAGAAGCTGGGCCAGGATGACCAACCCCATAAAACTGTGGGTATATAGGCCGCCAATCACGCTTAGGGTATAGGCAGTGGCCAGCCCAAATGGAAGCGCCCCGCGCCCCTGCGCTTTCATCCAGCGGAGCAAAAACCAGCTTGAAGCAAGCAACCACAAAAGCAGCAGGGGATATTGCCGCACCTCCTGCCCCCAGAAAACCTGCTGGTCCATCAGGGCATAAACCAGCAAAGGCCAGCCCCCCCACTGACGCCCCGAAGAG
>JAAUUD010000211.1 GCA_012031655.1 Anaerolineae bacterium
CCCAGTTGGTCAGCGCTGTCACAGTAAAGCCGCGCTCGTGCAGCCCATCGGCCACGGCTGCGTCGTCGCCAACGTTGATACAGATGAAGTTTGTTTCGCTCGGTGCCGCTTCCAGGCCAAGCGCCGCCAGTTCGCGCTCGAAGTAGGCGCGGCTCTCGCGGGCGTGCGCCAGGGTCGCCCGGATGTGGTCCTCATCCTCTAGCGCAGCGCGGGCTGCCACCTGAGCCAGGGCGTTGACGTTGAAGGGGTTGCGCGTGCGGTCGAGGTAGGCGATTACATCGGGATGCCCAAACGCATAGCCGATCCGCAGCCCGGCCAGTCCGTGCAGCTTGGCGAAGGTCCGCAGCATAATGACGTTAGCACGCCCCTGCCGCAGCGTGGGCAGCGCGTCGGGAAAATCGGGGCGGGTGGCATACTCGCGGTAGGCTTCGTCCAGCACCACCAGCGCATCCAGGCGCAGCAAACGCTCCAGCGCTCCAGCGGGCAGGTCGCTGGCATCCGGGTTGTTAGGCGCCGCCACAAAGATCACCTTCGGCGCATGGTCCAGTGCGGCGGCTTCGATGGCCGCCAGGTCCAGCCCAAAGCCTGCGTCACGCTCCACCACCACTTCCCGCGCACCGATGATGGCATTGAAGAAGCTGTACATGCTGAAGGTCGGTGGGCAGTTCAAGATGCGGTCTTCTGGCTCCACGCACAGCCGGAACAGCAACTCGATGAGCTCATCTGCGCCGGAGCCAACCACCACGCTTTCCAGCGCCACCCCGAGTTGTGTTGCCAGCGCGCCGCGCAAATCCACACTGGCTGGGTCGGGGTAAACCGGAATGGTCGCACCCAGCGCTTGCACGGCAGCCAGCGCCCGTGGCGACATGCCATAAGGGTTCTCGTTGGCGTCCAGCTTCACCAGTTGGTCGGCAGGGATGCCTAACTCGCGGCTGAGGATGTGGAAGGGCTTGATGGGTGTGTAGGGCGTCATCTGTAGCACTTCCGGGCGGATAAAGCGCTCCAGGGTGGGCGTCAGGGGTCTCATGCGTCCTCCTTGAGGCGGGCACGGGCGGCGGCGGCGTGGGCATCCAGGTGTTCGGCCTGGGCCAGGATGGCCGCCTGCCGACTCAACTCTGCCGCACCCTGGGCCGTCAGCCCCACCAGGCTCACAATCTTGACGAAATCCAGCACATTCAGCGGCGAGGCAAACCGCGCACTGCCGCCGGTTGGCATGCTGTGGCTGGGTCCGGCCACATAATCGCCCAGCACTTCGTAGCTTTGCTCCCCCAGGAAGACCCCCCCAGCATGCTGGACATACCCCACCCAGTTAAAGGCATCTTCCACCAACAAGCAGAGGTGCTCAGGTGCATAGGCGTTGGCCAGTTCAAAAGCCTGGGGCAGGTCGTTGACCAGCACAATGCCGCTGCGGTTGCTTAGCGAGACCTGCAAAATCTCCTGGCGCGAGAGTTGCGCCACACGCCGCTCTACCACAGCATTCACGCGCTCGGCCAGAGCCACGCTAGGGGTGAGCAGGATGGCGCTTGCCAGCACATCATGCTCTGCCTGGGCCAGCAGGTCCGCCGCGGCCAGTTCGGGGGTCGGCGCTGTCGTCCGCAATGACCAGCGTTTCCGTAGGCCCAAGCAAGCCATCAATACCCACCGCGCCATAAACCATCCGCTTGGCGATGGTCACGAACAAGCCTCCCGGTCCCACGATCTTATCCATGCGGGGGATGGTCTGGGTGCCATAGGCCATCGCGGCGATGGCCTGCGCGCCACCTACCCGGTAAAGCTGCGTGACGCCGATGGTCGCTGCTGCTTGCAGGATGACCGGATCATCCGCAGCGGGGCAACACACCACGATCTCCCGCACGCCGGCCACCTGGGCCGGGACCGCGCTCATCAGGAGCGTGGAAGGTAGCGGCGCTGTTCCGCCTGGCACATAGACGCCCACGCGCTCAATAGGGCGCACCAGTTGGCCCAGCATGCCGTCGTCCGTGCTATCAATCCAGGACATCGCTGGTTGCCGCTCATGAAAATGGCGGATGCGCCGTGCAGCATAGGCCAGTGCCTCGATCACCTCCCCTGGGAGATGCTGCTTGGCCTGCACCAGCCTGTCCGGCTCCACCAACAGGCGCTCCGGCGTAGCGCCGTCGATTTTCGCAATCCACTCCAGCACGGCAGCATCGCCGCGCTGGCGCACATCGTGCACCACGCGTTGCACGGCGGCTTCGGGGGTCAGGCGTTCGCCAAAGCGCGCCTCGATCCCCTCCAGCACAGCCTCTGGCACGCTGAACTCGTCCGGGGGTTGGCGCTGGAGGATGCTCTGCTGGGCCTCGGCCACACGGTAAATCGGCAACTTCATGCGATTGGCTCCTTTCCGGCAATCAGGGCGTCTAAGCGTTGGCAACTGGCGGGATATTCATCAAAAATGTAGGTAATGGGCGTCACCACGACGCCACTTCCGCCGATGCTGCGCAACTGTTGAATGGCATCGTACAGGCTTTTGTTCTGCACCACCACGCTCACGGAAAACCAGTGCCCGGCAGCGCTGGGCAGGCGCGAGTAAATGGGCGCAATGGTTGGCCCGGTGAGGCCCCCCAGGTTTGATTGGGTAAAGAGTCGATCTGCCACGGCCTCTGCGCTTTCGCCGCGCATGTTGGCAAACACCAGATAGCGCGAGTCGCCCGCCAGGTAGCCTTCGAATAGCTCCAGCAAGCGCCGGGCCACGCGCTGGACTGCTGCTGCGTTGCGTACGGCGTCTGGATTGGCCACCAGGCTCGCTTCAGAATACAGGATTTCGCCATCATCCAAAGCCCGCAGGTGATTATCGCGCAGGGTGGTTCCGGTGGCGGTCAGGTCGCTGATGAAGTCTGCGCTGCCGATGGTGGGCATGGCTTCCAGGGCGCCACTGGCCAGCACGATCTTGACCGGGGCCACGCCGTGCCCATCCAGAAACTGCTGCGTCTGGTTAGGGAACTTGGTGGCCACCCGTAGCCCGCCCCGTTCTGAGGCCAAGGTAGCCAACTGCGCCGCGTTCTGGATGTTCCATTCCAGCGGCACGGCCACCACCAAAGAACACCCGCCATAGCCCAGGAACTCGCGCAGCATGGTCACATTCGCGTCGGCTTCCAGGCGGTGTTCCTGTAGCGTATCCATGCCGGTGATGCCCAGGTCCATGTCGCCCTGGCTCACGGCGCGTGGGATGTCCGCCGAACGTTGAAAAAAAACCTCGACCTCTGGCAGGGCTGGGATCGATGCTGTATATTGACGCGGGTTGGTCTTGTTGATCGACAACCCACACGCTTTAAAAAACTGTAGGGTACTCTCCCCAAGTTGCCCCTTACTGGGCAGCGCCAGGCGCACCGTTCCTGATCGCATTGTTTCTCCTTTGTTTGGCTCGTCCAACAAAAAAACCCCCCGGCTCCAGGAGCCGAGGGGTGATGATTCATGGTCTAGAACAAAACCATCATCGCCCGGTCAGCGCGAGCCGGGTTGCACAGAATTTAAAACGTGATGATGGTGATGCATCGGTTGCGTTATTGCCATAGTGCCCTGACTATACCGCCACGCAGGCGGCTTCGTCAACCTGTCAAACTGCCTAAAAATCACAGGATACGTTGCCCAAATAGGCTGGCGGCCAGTTCTACCGCCACCTGGGCGGTGATATTGCCCCGATCCAGGATCGGATTCACCTCGACAATGTCCATAGAGCGGACCTTGCCGCTGTCCGCCAGGATTTCCATCAACAGGTGTGCTTCGCGGTAGGCCAGGCCGCCGGGAACCGCCGTGCCCACGCCGGGTGCCACGCTGGGGTCTAGCGCATCCAGGTCCAGGCTCACATGAATATGGTCCATGTCAATAAAGTGATCCAGCAGCAGGCGCGCAATGGTGGCCATGCCGTGCTCATCCACCTGGCGCATGGTGTGCACCACAATCCCACTACGCACCAGGCGGCGGCGTTCTTCGGGGTCCAGGTCGCGGATGCCCACCATCGCAACCTGGGCCGGTTCCAGCTTGCGGCCTTCGTAGCCGATGTTCACCAGTTCGGGCGGGCCATCGCCCAACAAGGCCGCCACCACCATGCCGTGCACATTGCCGGAGGGGGTGGTGTGTGGTGTGTTGAAGTCGCCGTGGGCATCTACCCACAGCACGCCAATCCGATCCTGCTTCGCCATGGCGGCCACTGTGCCCAGGCTCACGCTGTGGTCCCCACCCAGGAAGATGAGGGAATCGTCATGTTGCAGCGTTTCTATCGTTTGCCGATAGACCTCCTGGCAAACCGTGGTGATCTGCGGCAGGTGATGCGCCAGCCCCATATCCGGGCTGCCATGGAAAGGGTGTTCCACCTCCTCCATTTGCGGGGCAATGATGTTGCCGCCGTCATGAGTTTCGTAACCCAGGCGGCGCAGGCGTTCTTGCAGGCCCGCATAGCGGATGGCGCTGGGGCCCATGTCCACGCCGCGCCGATTCTGGCCTAAATCCATCGGGACACCGAAAATTCGCACACAAGGCATAGGGTCAGGGGGTCTCCGCGTTGCTCCATCGGTCGAATTGAAACGGTCCATAATTCGCCACGCCCTGTAAGCGCTCTGCCTGTACCCACCAGCGCTGATCCATCGCCAGCGGGATCACCGGAAAGCTGCCCAGCACGCCGAAAAACTCCGTCTCGACCTGATTATACGTCGTAAAGCGGGTTCGCAAATCAGCGGCGCGCCCGGCCTGGTCCAGCAATTGATCGGCTGGGCCACAGCCACGCCCCACCCGAAAATAGCCGTAGCCACAATGGAGCGCATCCGCAATCCAGGCCTGAGCATCGGGATAATCGGCGCTCCAGTAGAGCAACCAGAGCGGGTAGCGGCTGGCTTCGGCCACGTCAACGGTGTTGTGGGCGCTGTCGATCAGGGCACGGCGCGGCACCTGCACCACCGGAAAGACCTCCGCCGGGCAAGCCAGGTGAGTTTGCCATTGCCCCACGATGAATTGCGCGATCTGAAGTTCCAGCGGCTCTGGCCCCACCGCCAGCGTGAGCTGGCCCAGGCTGGCGCAGGAGGCGTATCCGGCTTGCGCCAGGCTGCGTTGCGCAGCGCGGGCGTCGAACGTGGCTCCCGGTGCGGAGGGCGCTGCGATGACCGTCAACGGGGTGAAGTGGTCGGCGGCTTCCGCAGCCTGGCCCAGCACCTGGGCGGCCAGGGCTTCGCGGTCAATGGCCAGGGCCAGGGCGCGCCGGACTTCTGGCAGGTCCAGCGGGCTGGGCACGGGTGCCCCTTCCACATTCTGGTTATTAAACGAAAAACCCAGCAACGTTAGCGTGGGGCCGTCCGCATGGCGCAGGCGCTCCGAAGGCAACTGGGCCAGGGCCGGATGCCCTGCCTGCAAGCGCATGACATCCACTGCGCCTGCCCCAAATTGCGCGACCACGGCCTCTGCGGCCAGACTAAACGTTACCTCAATCACTTCCACATTCCCTGCGTAGTCATCCGGCCAGAAGGGATTGCGGATGAGGCGCATCGACTGGCCGACCATCCAGCTTTCCACCACCCACGGGCCAGAGGTCACCAGCGTATCTGGCCGTAGCGCCGGCTGGATCGAGTCGTTGATCAGCTCAGCAGGCAACGGACGAAACTCCGGTAGGGTGGTCATCGTCAGGAAGCCCGCATTGGGGAACATCAACTGAATTTCCAGCGTGGTTTCATCCAGGGCGCGGATGCCAACCGTCTGGTCCAGGTCGAAAGTTTCCAGCGTGTTAGGATTGGTCACCGTGCGGCAGCCCGCCACCACATACAGGTTATCCGTGACGGGCGAAGGGCGTTCGGGGTCGCAGGCGCGGTGCACAGCAAAGACCACATCCGCTGCCACCACCGGGCGTAATGTCTCCGCTGTTCCGGTGGTCGGGTCCACACGCACCCATTGTACATCTTCACGGAGTTGAAAAGTCCAGGTCAGGCCATCTGGGCTAACAGTCCAGCTTTGCGCCAGCCAGGGGTCTACCTGCCCGGTACGCGCATTGAAGCGCGTTAGGCCAATGAAGAGATTCTCGACCAGATCGCGGGTTGGGGTATCAAAGCGGGAAAGGCTGGCTGGGTCCAGGTTGCCAGGGGCATCCATCGCCAGCACCACGCGCACCGGGCTATCGGATTGAGCCAGCGTACGCGCCGAAAACGCGCCAGGGAGCGCCATCAGCCCCACCAGCAGCGCGAAGAGCCACTTTTGCATCTTGCTTTTGTCCTTGCGCCAGTTATCAACAAGCGCGTCATTTTACATTGGCGCCAAAAATTGCAAAGGTCAGGGCGGCGTCTGTCAGGCAATAGGTCAG
>JAAUUD010000212.1 GCA_012031655.1 Anaerolineae bacterium
GGTGGCTTGCGTGCCCTGCGTGATGGGCAGCGGCGAAGGCGGCGGCGAGATGAAATCGTTGTCTGTCAGCGTCTTGGAGTCCTCCAGCAGGCCGCTACTGACGGGCGTGGGCGAAGGGGTATCAAAGCGCCCCTGCCCCACCATGCGGATGAGGTCCGAAGAAAACTGCTCGCGCACCCCGGAATCCAGGTTGTCGATGATCTCTTCCAGTTCTGCGCCCACCCGCCGCATGCTGCTGATGCGGGCTTCCGGGTTTTTGTCCAGCATCATGCGGATGAGGTGGACCAGGCGCAGCGGCAAGCCATTATGGAATTGCTGCGGGTCTGGCAGGGTGAGCTGAAGGATGTTGGTCATCACAATGGCCGGGCTATCCCCATCAAAGGGCCGGCGTCCGGTCACCATTTCGTAGATCAGCACGCCAAAAGCCCAGATGTCCTGGCGCACATCCGGCGGAGCCAGGCGCAACGCCTCTGGGCTAAGGTAGTGATAGGTCCCCACCAGCGCGCCAGATTGCGTCAGCTCAGAATCGCCCTCGCTGCGGGCCAGGCCAAAGTCGGTCAGGCGCGGGGTGCCATCCGCCGCAATCAGCACATTACCCGGCTTGATGTCCCGGTGGATGATCTTGAGGTGATGAGCACGCGCCAGGGCATCGGCCAGTTCCAGGCCAATTTTCAACACGCGATCCATCGGCATCAGGCCGGGGTTGCGGAGCAGGTCGCCCAGCGTTCCACCCGGCACATATTCCATCACGATGGAATACTGCTCCGCACCTTCGATCACATCGATAATCTTGACGATGTTCGGGTGGTTCAGGCGCCGTAGTGCTTCGCCTTCGCGCCGCAAACGGGCCAGCAGTTGTCCATCCTTGTCTACGGTAGCGCGGTTCAGGACCTTGATGGCGACCTGTTCGCCGCTCTGCTTGTCTTCCCCCAGAAAGACGCTACCCATCCCGCCTTCCCCAATCAGGTGCAGAACTCGATAGTTGCCGACAGTACCCACACTCACGCTGCTTACCTTCCTCTAGGATCATCACGCTCATTGTAGTCTATTTTGTTAAGTCGCGCCGACCGATTAAAAGGTTTGCCCCCGGCCAGCAAATGAGCAATCCATGAATCCTGCTGGCTTGCGCCCAGTGCACCCGCTACCATTAGCCTGGGGCAACAGCCCTAATATAATTCAGCTAAAAATCAAGCAACCACGTAGAGCGAAGGAGCTTATCACGATGGCATCCCGCAGTGCAGAAGCCACCTGGACCGGCACGCTCAAGGAAGGTCAGGGCAACCTGAAGTTGGCCAGCGACGCCTTTGATGGCCCGTTTTCGTTTTCCACCCGTTTTGAAGATGGCGTCACCGGCACCAATCCAGAAGAAATGATCGCCGCCGCGCTGGCCGGGTGCTTTACCATGCAAATCGGCGCCACCATGGAACGCAACGGCACGCCCGTCACGCGCCTGCACACCACCGCTAACCTCAAAATGGAACGCGTCAACGAGAAATTGACCATTACCCGCATTGAGTTAGTCACCGAGGGCGAAATCCCTGGCGTAGACGAAGCAAAGTACCTGGAAGTGGTCAAAGAAGCCGAACAGGACTGCATCATCACCCGCGCCCTGGGTGGCGTGGAAATCGTCGTCACCTCCGCCACGCTCAAGAGCTAGGCGCTCAGGCAACAAAGGGGCGCCACCTCTGGCGCCCCGTCCCCAATCAACGGGTCATTACTGCGGAACAAACCACCGCTGCGCCTGGCTTGTCGGCCAGCCCGCCAGCAGGGGCAAGCTCAAAATAGCCATCGCCCGCTGCCACGCTTCGCTATTGCCATCCATATCCCCCAGAATTTCCAGCAGGGGTGGCAAGCCTTCTTCCAGCACAGGGTGCGGGACAGGTGCATGCATTTTGATGAGGTCTGGCAAGCGGCCAGGATAGTCCAGGTCGCCCACGCTGTCCATAAAGACGCGCAGGCCCTGCGCGTAGGCAGCGCGGACCCTCGGGTTTCGCGCAGGTGGTCGCGGTTCAGGCTGGCAACCAGCGCTTGATAATCAGGATCGTTGTAGACCTGGCCAGCGCCAACAAGCGCGCCACCGTCTGCGGATGAAGGCCAGTTGCGTTTGCGAGCGCGTTTGTGATTATTGATTTCCCCCATACCCAAGACTATTCTTATTTTTCATTAAGGCTACAATAAAACCTTGAGCACGTTTAGCTTGCCATCTTTAGCCTAGTAAAAATTCACGCTTTGTTAAGCTTTTCGGGTCGCTCTAGGCCAGCTCCAGGGCTGCTGGCAGCGCTTCGGCCAGTTCCCGCGCATTACCAGGACCCATTTCCAGGTGGCGGCACCCATGAAAACCATGAACTCGCGCAAGGCACCTGCTAAATCCTGCACCAGTTGCGCGGTGAGCGGCTGCCCCGGCTCCAAATGCAAGGCCCGCACGATCAACCGCCCATCTTTGCGCTCGATTTTCGGGTCCAAACGGCCCACCAGCACGCCCCGCTGCAAGATGGGCAACACGTAGTAGCCATAGGTCCGTTTGGCTGCCGGCGTGTACATCTCCACACGATAGCTGAAGTTCCACAGGGCCTCGGCCCGAGGGCGGTACCAGATCAGGTTATCAAAGGGCGAGAGGAAGGTCGTCACCTGGGGCGGGTGCGCCCCGGCTTGCACGGCTTCCAGCAAGGGCAGGTCAGCGCGGTGCAGGTAAGCCACCGGCTTCCACCCTTCAACCCTCACTTCTAGCAACTCCCCGGCAGCCACCCACTCCTGCACCCACTGGGCCGCTGGCTTTTTGCGCAATCGATAATAGTCCGCCAGGTCGGCCAGCGTGGCCACCCCCTGCGCCCGCGCCGCTTGCAGAACCGCCCAGCGTTCGTGCGCGGCCAGGTCCGGGGCTGGCTCAAAAACCTGGCCCGCCAGCACACGCTCTGCCAGGTCATAGTAGCGCTGAAAGTTTTCGCGCCGATCCACCATCAGAACGCCATGGTCAAACAGGTGCTCCAGGGCAGCCTTGGCAGGCTTCCAATCCCACCAGGTGCCGCGAGGTTTGCCGTCCCCCTCGAAGGCACGCGCCGAAAGCGGCCCCTGTGCGCGGATAGCCTCCAGAACATGTTCAATCACCGCTGCGGATTCCACCGCACTCAAGCCACGCCCAACGGCCCCCAGCGCCTCGCGCCGCTCTCGGATACGCGGCACAAAATAGGGGTAATCTTCCATAGGGATGAGGCAGGCGGCGTGTGCCCACTGTTCAAAGAGCCAGCGCGCAGGTAGCAGTGCGTCCAGCAGCGCCGGGTCATATACCCCGGCCCGGCTGAGCATCACCAGGTAGTGGCTGCGCGCCGTAATGCTGATGGAGTCGAGCTGCAACAGCCCAATCTGACGGATGATTTGCTTGAGCGCCTTGGTGTTGGCCTGCGCGGGGCGCTGGTGCAAGCCTTGCTTGACCACGGCGAGGCGGCGTACACTTTGCAAATCCACGGTGATGGGCATGGCAGGACCTCCTGAGCATTTTCAATGCAGGATAGCACAAATGTGCAGCCCTCGCCACCTGCATCCTGACCACCCGACCATTCCCCAAAGTGGGTACTTTTGCTATACTTTGCTACAGTCTATTGTGGACGCTAATCCCGCAACAAGGATTAGCGTTTTGTTTTGGGGCCAGGCGCAGGGTGAAAGGAGGTGGTAAGTTCATGGCAGCGATCCGCGTTTTGCAAGTGAGCGGCACCTTTTATGAGATGGGCTATCAACATGGGCAGGCATATCTGCCGCACATTCATGAACTGGTTGCAGAACGCCTGGCGCTCTGTATGGATGAAGTCTGGACCGGGCGCAGGCTCTCCCGCGAGCGCGTGCTGGGCCTGGTCACCGCATGCGAAACCGCCCACCGCGCCTACTCGCCGGAGCTTTATGCCGAGCTAGAAGGCATGGCCGCCGCGACGGGCCTCAGCGTGGGAGAATTGATCATCGCGGGCGGCTTTACGGATTTTGTGGACGTGCTCTACAACGCCGAACCGACCCCCGCCGCCCCGGAGCAAGCCGCCAACAATTGCACCACCTTCATGATCGGCAACGCCTACGCACAAAAAGGGCTAGGCATGGCCGGGCAGACCTGGGATATGCACGCCACCGCCACGCCCTATGTCATCCTGCTGCACGGCCAACCCCAGGGCTTGCCGAGCTTTCTGGTGTTCACGCTCACTGGTTGCCCCGGCATGATCGGCATGAACAGCGCTGGCCTCTGTGTGGGGATCAATAACCTGATGGGTGCGGATGGCGTGCCCGGTGTTACCTGGCCCTTCGTGGTCCGCAAAATCCTGATGCAGGATAACCTGCAAGATGCGCTGTGCTGCATCACCGAAGCACCGCTGGCCGGGGGCCATAACTACTTCTTGATGGACGAAGGCGGCGCGGGATACATGGTCGAGGCCATGTCCACCACCTATCACATCGAGCCGCTCGAAAACGGCATCCTGACCCACGCCAACCAGTGCAACAGCAACCTGACCTGCGCCGTGGAGCGTCCGCTAACCCCCGAACTGATGGAGGATTCGCAGGCCCGCCAGGGGCGCGCAGCAACCCTGCTCCAGCGCCGCCCGGTCAGCCCCGAAGACCTGATGGCCCTCACCCGCGACCGCAGCGACGGCTCCTTCAGCATCTGCTCGCTGCCCGAACCCCCCTACTACTCGCAAACCTGCGGTGCGGTGATCATGCGCCCAGCCAGCCGCGAGTTCTGGGGCGTGTGGGGCCTGCCGTCAGAAAACGAATACGAGCGCTTCGTGCTATGAAACGCCACCAGGCCACCGGGGTGCTGCTGGTAGCCTGCGATGCCGATGGGCAACGCACCGGCAACGATCACCTTTGAAAACCGGACTGGCCAGACCCTCTGCGAACTCTATATCGCCCCGCAAAACGCCGCCAACTGGGGCGCTGACTGGCTGGGAGCGCGCTTCGCTGCTGGGCCCCGCCAGTGCCTTCACGGTGGGCGTGGGGCCTGGCGCTTACCGCCTCAAGGCCACCCCTTGCCAGGGCGACCCGCTCACCCTGGAGGCGGTCGAGGTCAAAACCGACTTCACCTGGCGCGTGCGCTAGGCCCTGCCCGGCAGGATTGTCCCTGTAAACTGGTTTGCATTGTCTCTGTATGGCCTGTCGCAGGCTATGATAGCATGATTGCATCATCAGATGGAGGTGATCAATGCCATGTCCCTGAAGCTCCAGCTCGACCGCAACAGCAACCGCCCGCTCTACCAGCAAATCGTAGAGCAGATCAAGCGCCAGATCAGCGATGGCCACCTGCCAGAGGGCACCCGCCTGCCTCCGGTCCGCAGCCTGGCCGTTCAGTTGGGTGTCACCCGTTTGACCGTCCACACCGCCTATAGCGAATTGCAAGCAGGCGGCTGGGTGGATGGCGTGGTGGGCAAGGGCACCTTCGTCAGCCGCTCCGCTGATCCCGATGACCTCATCCAGCAATTCGGCCTGCGCCTGGATACGCAAAGCATGCTTGAAAACATGCACTCCCTGCAAACCAGCGATATGGTCCGCACCCTGGCCTACACCGACCCAGACCCCAACCTGTTCCCGGCAACCGACTTCTGGGATAGCATCGCCAGCTTGCGCCCCTATGCCGCCCAGTTGATGCAATATTCCAGTTGCCAGGGCGAAACCACCCTGCGCATCGAACTAACCAACCTGCTCCGCGAACGCGGCATCGAAACCATGCCCGATGAGCTTATCCTGACCACAGGCGTGACCCAGGCGATTTCGCTGGTGGCGCGGGCCCTCACTGCACCGGGCGATAAAGTTCTGGTGACGCAACCGACCTACTTTTTGCTGCTGCACATCCTCAAAACAGAGCACCTGCACCCCCTGAGCGTGCCCATGGACGCCGAAGGGCCAGACCTGGAAGCGCTCGAACAACGCCTGATTGCCGAGCGCCCTCGTTTTTTCTATACCATCCCCAACTTCAGCAACCCCACGGGCGCTGTGATGTCGCCCCAGCGGCGGCGCGATCTGCTGGCCCTGGCTCAACGCTATGGGTTGGTCATCGTGGAGGATGACATCTACGGCCACCTGGCCTATGACAATCCCGCACCCCAGGCCCTCAAAGCCCTGGACGAAGCCGGGCTGGTCATCTACATGAGCAGTTTTTCCAAGGTCCTGCTACCGGGTATTCGGGTCGGCTACTTGATGATGCCTGCCCCCCTGCGCGAGCGCCTGTGGAAGCTCAAGCTGGCCTCAGATATCTTTAGCCCCACCTTCATCCAGCGCGCATTGGCGGATTTTCTGCAACGTGGGCGGCA
>JAAUUD010000213.1 GCA_012031655.1 Anaerolineae bacterium
CGGGTTGCAGGCATCCCCGAAATTACTACGAAGCTGCCCGCATCGATGGCGCCGGACGCTGGCGGGCCTGGCGCAGCATTACGCTCCCGCTGCTGACCCCCACGCTCTTTTTTGCGCTGATCATCTCCCTCATCAACTCCTTTCAGGTGTTCGACCAGGTGTGGTTGATGCCAGAGAGCTTTGCGCGGCGTGGGACGTCGGTCATCGTGGAGCAGATTGTGAACAACGCCTTCCGCTATAACCGGATGGGCTATGCGGCGGCCATGTCCTGGGTCCTGTTTGCCGTGATCTTCACCATTACCCTGGTGCAATTTAGCTTGCAGAAACGGTGGGTGCACTATGAGTAGCCAAACCCTGACCCAGCTAGTCACCCCGCGCTCCCAGGCCGCCCGCCTGAGCTGGCACCCCCTGCTGCGCCGTTTCCTCAGCCTGTTGCAGTATGCCCTGCTGCTGGCTTTGGCCCTGGTGATGCTCATCCCCTTTGCCTGGATGCTGGGGACCTCGCTCAAGACGCAGGAATACATCCTGCGCACGCCGCCCCAGCTTATCCCAGACCCGGCCAGCACCGCCAGCTATAGCCAACTGCTGGAGACCATGCCCATTGAGCGCATGTTCTTCAACAGCCTGCTGGTGGCTGTGGTGGGCACGCTGGGGCAGGTGCTGGTTTCTGCGATGGCCGCCTATGCGTTTTCGCGCCTGCACTGGAAGGGGCGAGACGCGGTTTTCCTGCTCTACCTGGCGACGATGATGGTGCCCACCCAGGTCACCCTGATCCCACAATTTATCCTGATCCGTGAGCTGGAGTGGGTGAACTCCTACCAGGCGCTCATCCTGCCGGCGACCTTCAGCGCCTTTGGGACCTTCCTGCTACGCCAGTTCTTCCTGACGCTCCCGCGCGAAATCGAAGAAGCCGCCTACCTGGATGGAGCGACCGCCTTCACCATCTTCTGGCGCATCATCCTGCCGCTATCAGGCCCGGCGCTGGGGACGCTTGCTGTCTTTAGCTTTATGGGCCTGTGGAACAGCTATCTGTGGCCGCTGTTTGTGGCCCGCGAAGAAGCCTACATGACGCTGCCGGTGGGCCTGGCCGCCCTGCAAAGCGGCCCTCGCGCCCTGACGCAGTGGAATCTGGTGATGGCTGGCGCGGTAATCACCGTGCTGCCGATGCTTTTGGTGTACCTGATCGCACAGCGATCGTTTGTACGCGGTGTCGCCACGAGCGGCATCAAAGGTTAACTGAAGCCTTTTAAGGAGTTTTGAAGTATGTTACGCAAACTACTGATCGTGGGATTGCTGGTGAGCCTGCTGGTGGCGGCCCTGCCCTTGCAGGCCCAAGAAGACATCACGCTGCGCTACTTTACTTTTTCTGCTGCGCCGGATTACCTCGAAGAGCTGGATGAAATTGTGGCGGCTTTCGAGGCAGAAAACCCCGGCATCACGGTGGAAGTGAGCACCGCGCCGTTTTCAGACTACTTTACGCTGCTCCAGGCGGATTTCGTTGGCAACAATCCGCCAGACGCCTTTGAGTTGAACTACGAAAACTTCGTTACCTATGCGGCTAATGACGTGCTGCTGGACCTCTCGCCCTACCTGAGCGCCGAAGCGCCCTATTACCCCCCGCGCGCTGGAAGCCTTCCAGTACGAAGGCGTGCAACTGGCCCTGCCAGAGAGCTTTTACGACCGTGCTGTTGTTCTACAACGCAGACCTCTTCGACCAGGCCGGGCTGGGCTACCCCGCCGCTGATTGGACCTGGGAAGATGCGATGGAAGCGGGCCGCGCCATCCGGGCACTGGGCGATGATGTCTGGGGCCTCTATTCCCCAACCCAGTTCTGGGAGTTCTACAAGAAGGCTGGCCAGAACGACTGCCAGTTCTTCAACGAAGACATGACCGAATCCACCATCAACTCGGAAGCCTGCGTGGATACGCTGGAAACCATGCTCAGCTTTATGGAAGAAGACCTGATGCCCGACCCCATCGAGCAATCGGGCGTCTCGGACTCTGAACTCTTCCTGAGTGGCAACCTGGGCATGTTGGTGACCGGCATCTGGATGTTCGGCGCCTTCGCGGATGCGCCCTTCGCCTGGGACATCCAGATTGAACCCGGCCTGGTTAACAAGGGGCACCACTTGCTTCGCCAACGGTGTGGCCGTCTCCAGCGAAACCGAACACCCGGAAGCCGCCGCCGCCTGGGCGCAGTTTCTGACCGCCAGCGAAGACCGCCGCAACCGTGCGCGTGGAAGCGGGTTGGGAGCTGCCCGCGCTGGATGAACCGGCCTACTTTGAAAGCTACCTGGCTCAGACGCCGCCCACCAACCGCGCTGCCGTCTTCCAGGCGCTGGAAAGCCCCATCACCCCGCCGGTCATCGAGCGCCAGAGCGAAATGCAGGACACGATCAACGAGTTGCTAAACGCGGTTGTGGCTGGGGAACTGGACCCGCAGACCGCCCTGGACATCGCCAAAGAAGAACTCGACGCGCTCATTCAATAGGAGCCGAGCACCCGCCGGGGGCGGCCTCTGCAAGGGAGGTCGCTCCGGCGCTGCTCAGAGGAAAGCAACCAACGATGCTTACTGCACACAGCCTGGCCGTGATCCGTGCCGGGCAGCACGCCAGTGGAGCTTATGTGGCCTCGCCCACGTTCTCGCAATATGGGTATTCCTGGTTGCGTGATGGCACCTGGATTGCCTATGCGATGGACCTGGCAGGTGACCATGCCAGCGCCAGCGCTTTCTACCGCTGGGTGGGGCGCGCCCTGGAAGGGCAAGCGGCACGTATCGAGCGCTTGCTGGCCAGCCTGGAGCGTGGCGAAACCCCCGCCGAGCAGGATTACCTCCCCACCCGCTTTACCCTGGCGGGCTGCGCCGAGGAAAACAGCCTGTGGTGGGATTTTCAACTCGATGGCTATGGCACCTGGCTCTGGGGTGCGGTGGCACATATCGAGCAAACCGGTGACCTCGCGTTGTGGGCCGTGCTTTCTGGCGCGGTGGAACTGACCCTGCGCTATCTGGGGGCGCTCTGGCAGGCCCCCAACTATGATTGCTGGGAAGAACATCGTCAGCACATCCACCCTGCCACCCTGGCAGCGATCTACGGAGGTCTGCGCGCCGTGCAACGCCTGGAGCCAGCGCGCATCCCAGCGGGCTGGCCAGAGGCCATCCGCGCCTATGTGCTGGAAAAGGCCATCGCCCCTGCCGGGCATGTGATGAAGTTCCTCGGCAACCCGGTGGTGGATGCCAGTTTGCTCTGGTTGGCGTGCCTTATGGCCTGCTGGACCTCCAAGACCCGGCCTTTCAGCGCACGCTGGAACGCATCGAAGCCGACCTGCACCGCCCTGGCGGCGGCGTCTATCGCTACCAGGCCGACATCTACTATGGCGGCGGCGAGTGGCTGCTGCTGGCTGCCTGGCTGGGCTGGACCTATGCCGAATTGGGGCGAGCAGCCGAAGCCAACCGCCTGCTGCGCTGGATTCGGGCGGGGGCGCGGCTGAGTGGCAACCTGCCAGAGCAGGTTTCGGATCACCTGCTGGCGCCGGAACGCTACGCCGAGTGGGAAGCCCGCTGGGGCACCGTTGCCTGCCCGTTGCTATGGTCCCATGCCATGCTGATCATTCTGGAAGCAAGGTTAAACCGCGTATGATCATCCATCAACCCTTCGGGAAAGAACACCCCTACGAGCAAGACCCAGAAGAGCGCACACCGCGTCATCCGCTGGCCGGGCAGCCCTTTGCCGTGGGGGTTGGCATTCGTCCGCCGGGCGCGGCACAGCAGGTGATGGTCTGGCACCAGGTCGCTGATGCGCCGCCGCAAGCTGTGGCGGCCATCCGCGATGCGGACTGGGTGGCCAGGCACGAAGAAGGCGTGGGCGCAGAATTTCTGGAGCGCCTGGAGCGGGTTGAGCAAGACCTGTGGCACGCTGAGTTGGTTGCGCCTGCCTGGGGCCAGACGCTTCGCTACTGGATCGAGGCAGATGGGGAACGCAGCCAGGACTACCCCCTGCGCGGCGAGGATTGGATTGCTGCTGCGCTCCTGGACTATCCGCTTGATACCACCGATTGGCACCTGCAACCAGCGCAGGTTGAGCTGCTGAGCGATGGCCAGCACCTGCGCCGCCTCCGCTTGACCTTTCCCTCGGCAGCTGATGAGGCGTTTTATGGCCTGGGAGAGCGCTTTAACGCGCTGAACCAGAAGGGCGAATGGCTGGACATCCGCTGCTACGAGCAATACAAAGACCAGGGGCGCCGCACCTACCTCCCGGTGCCGTTTTTGCTTTCCTCGCGTGGCTATGGCGTGTATGTGGAGAGCGCCCGCTGGATGGCCTTTGACCTGCGTGCGGCAGACCATTGGACCCTGGAAGCCGATTTGCCCGCCGATGGTCACCTGACCCTCACCTGGTTCACTGACCCGGACCCCTACGCGCTGATCGGGCGCTTTACCCTGCACACGGGCCAACCCGCCTTACCGCCGCTGTGGGCCTTTGGGCTGTGGATGAGCGCCAACGAGTGGAATTCGCAGGAAAAAGTGTTGCGCGAGGTTGCCCTGACGCGTGAACACGGCATCCCGGCCTCCGTACTGGTCATCGAAGCCTGGAGCGACGAGACCACCTTCTACATCTGGAACGACGCCGAATACGATCCCGTGGCGGGTGATGGGGCGCTCAAGCTGGGCGATTTTCGCTTTGGCGGCAAGTGGCCAGACCCCAAAGGCATGGTCGATCAGCTCCACGCAGAAGGGATCAGGGTGCTGCTGTGGCAGATTCCGGTGCTCAAGGCGCCAGAGGGCGAGCATCCGCAGCACGCCGCCGACCGTGCGCACTTCGAGGCGCAGGGCTACGGTGTTCGGGCCGCAGAAGGCGCTGCCCTCTACCGCGTGCGGCCCTTCTGGTTCCGCGATGGCTATCTACTGGACGTGACCCACGCAGAGGCAGTGCGCTGGTGGCTGGAGAAACGCGCCTATCTGTTAGGACGAACTGGGCATTGATGGCGTTTAAGATCGGATGGGGGCGAGCACCTCTGGGGCGAAGATGGCGCTTTGCTGATGGCCGCACAGGGGCAGACCTCTGGAACCTCTACCCCAGGCTATACACCGATGCCTATTATCGCTTTGCCACCGAACGCCGCCCGGAGGCCCTGACCTTTAGCCGGGCTGGGTTTGCTGGGTCGCAAACTGCGCCGGCCCACTGGGCCGGGGACGAAAACTCGACCTGGGAGGCATTTCGGCATTCGATCCTGGCGGGGCTTTCGGCGGGCATCTCCGGCATCCTCTTCTGGGGTTGGGACCTGGGTGGCTTTAGCGGGCCGCTCCCTTCCGCGGAGTTGTATTTGCGCGCCACGGCGATGGCGGCCTTCTGCCCCATCATGCAATATCACTCCGAATACCAGCAATATCGCGAACCCGCGCTCTACCGCACGCCCTGGAACGTGCAGGCGCTCACCGGGGATCACCGCGTCATCCCGTTCTTTCGGCATTTTGTCAATCTGCGCCATAACCTGATGCCCTACCTCTGGCGCGAGGCACAGTTCAGCGCACAGAGCGGCCAACCGATGTTGCGTACGCTGTTCAGGCCCCAGGTAGCCCCCTATCAATACTTTTTGGGGCGCGATCTGCTGGTTTGCCCCGTGGTGGAGCCAGGGCGCGAAACCTGGCCCTGCGCCCTGCCGCCAGGCGAATGGGCCGATCTGTGGACGGGAACACGCTACTCCGGCGACCAGGTGGTGACTTTGGCGGCGCCGCTGGACCGCATCCCGGTTTTTGTGCGGGCTGGCGCGCAGATTCCTGTGGCCATGCGCCAGGAATGGGGCGAGGCCGTACCCCTCAGCGCCACGCCTACGCGTGTATTGACCTTTTGATCTGGAAAGTTGGATGAAGAGCGCAGGCTCCATATCCGCAGGTAGGGGGCCTGCGCCACGCGGCCCCCTATTGTCGAACGATTTCATACCTGCCTTCACGCCATTAGGTGCAATCCAGCAGGCACTTCAATTGTTGGGCGTGCCTCCCGCCTAATTTCAACTATACCCGGCCAGGGCAGGGCGGGCGCTTTGCGTAGATAGCTTGCGGTGGAGCCAGCGAGCGCGCACTTACACTAACAACGAACGCGCCTCTCAGGGCGCGTCCTGCTTCAAGTGTCGTCAGTGTCAGTCTGTCATGTCAACTGACACGTTCTTAAAATTCGAGAGGATTATACGGTGAACCATACACAGCGCGTCGCGCACGTCGCGCGCAGCGGCGGTCGCTGACCAAAGCG
>JAAUUD010000011.1 GCA_012031655.1 Anaerolineae bacterium
CATAACTGGCCTGGCGCAATGAGGATGGTACCGCACGGATGGCCTCCTGCGAGGCAATGATAATGATGGGCAGCACCAGCAGAGCCATTGTCAAAGAACCGGATAAGACGGTGCGCCCGTTGGCGGTCGTGGGGTCAGCAAATCCAAAAATCGTTCCGCTGGTTAGATCCCCCAGCACCCGCACAAACACGGCCAAACCCAGCAACCCATAGATGATAGAGGGTACGCCTGCCAGGTTATAAATGTTGGTTTGGATCAAGCGATTGATGGCGTTATCGGTGGCATATTCTTCCAGATAGATGGCTGCCCCAACCCCGAGAGGAATGGCAAACAAAGCTGTTAAGAAGACCATCCAAAGTGACCCCAGGATCGGCGTACGCATCCCAGTGACTTCAGGTTCGTTGTCCAGGGGATTGATGAGAAAATCCAATGACAGCCAGGAGCGCACATAAATGCTTAGGGTGGGGATCCTGGCTGGCAGATCGCGCACCAGAGCGTCGTTTTCTTCGATCAGCGCGTTGATCTGGCGGTCCACAGCCGCGACTTCTTCATCATCGAGGTCCTCCAGCGCCTCAAGCTGGGCCTTAAACTCGGCTGGCACATCGGGACGCGCAATCAAGGCTTCAATGATCCAGTTACGCTCTGGCCCAAACACATACCCCCCGTCCGACCCCTTCGCGGTGGCCAGGTCCTCCAGGATGTCCTTCTCCAGGGCTTCGCGGTTGCGCAACGATTGAAAGAGGTTAAAGCTACGGGCAATCCGTGGGCGCACCACTTCCGCCGAAACGATCAACCGCATGCCTTCTTCGTCAAAACTAGCATCCAGAATTTGCAGGTACTGTTCGATACTCAGGGCGCCAATTGCCTCGTCTGCCAGTTCGTCTGGGTATTGATCAGGCGCCAGGTGGTCTTTCACCGGGTCATTGAGGATGAGGCCGAATTCCTGGTTCGTAAGTCCAATCAAACGCTCATTGACGATCTGGCGTATCAGGATGCGGCGCTGCTGGGCACGCCGAAACTCGGGGTACTGTGCTAGGCCCTCGTCCACCAATTGCACAAGCTCATCTTTGGAAAGCTCCTCTAGTTCACGCCCATTGGTTAGCTCACGCACATTCAGGGAGTCCACTTCCCCAACCAAACCATAGGCGTTATCCACCACTTGCAGCAACAGCACCACCAGGGCGCCCAACCCAACACCAATGGAGAAGTAGAAAAAGCCCATCCACAAGCGGCCCACCAGGTGGCGGCGACGCAAGTTCTGTCGCAAGTCCTCGCCCAGGGGTAAGCTAGTGCTAGGGTCACCCTGAGGATTTTGAGAAATCGAGGTGCTCATTTTATTCGTAGACCTCCCGGAAGCGCTCCACAAAGCGACGGCTCAAGATGTTCAGCACCAGCGTGATGAGAAACAACATAAGGCCCACCGAGAAAACACTGGTATATTGCACGGTTTCGTAGCTGATGTCGCCACTGCTGATGCGCGCAATATGCCCAGCCATGGTCTCGGCAGAATTAAAGGGGTTAAAGGTGAAGTTGGGGCCAGCGCCAGCCGCCAGCAACGCCACCATGGTCTCGCCGACCGCGCGCGACACACTCACGATAAAAGCGGCGATGATCCCTGAAACTGCCGCAGGCAAAATCACCCGTAGCGTAGTCTCCAGCTTGGTAGCCCCCAGCCCAAGCGAAGCCTGGCGCAGGGAGTCTGGCACGGCACGCAGAGCATCTTCGCTGAGCGAGGCCATATAGGGGATGATCAGAATGCCGATAACGATGCCCGCTGAAGCCATGTTAAAGATTTGCACATTCTCCACACCCAGTAAATCCCGCAGGCGCGGGGTAACAAAGGTCAGCGCAAAGTAGCCATAGACCACAGTAGGGATGCCTGCCAGAATTTCCAGGATCGGCTTGAGGATGCTGCGTACGCGCGGACTGGCATATTCGCTCAGGTAGATGGCGGCCCCCAGCCCCAACGGAAAAGCAACTAAGGTGCCAATGAGCGCTACACCGATGGTCGCGTTTAGCAAGGGCAAAATGCCGAACTCGAGGATGGTTGGCTCCCAGGTGGTACTCGTGAAGAACTCGACGATGCTCACCTGAGTACAGGTAATTTCATTGCCTGTGCCAATGCGGTTGGTACAAGCATCTTCTGTGAAAAAGCGCAGCGACTGCTGTGCCAGCACGATGGTAATCCCCACGGTAGTGAGGATAGAGACCGCTCCACAGAAAAACAGGATCGACTGGATGATTGTTTCCCACGGGCGCGGGTGCTTCTTCATATTGGACGCTTTTTTCTGCGGCAAGGCACCGGCTGCAGCGGCGTCAATTGCGCGATTGCCCATTCACGTATTCTCCCCGGTTGTCGTTTTTTCCTCAGAGATACCCTAAAAAAAGTGGGGAGAGACAAGCTCTCCCCAGCGATACTTCACGAAATCGTCAGGGTAGTGACGACTATTCCATCATGCCCATAGAGAGGGAAGCAGCCAGCAGGGCCTTGGCGCGCGCAATCGCGCCAGAGCTGGCGGGGAAGTAGCCAACTTCTTCGATCACGTCCTGGACGTTGGACAGGTAGAAGTTGATGAAGCCCGCCACCTGGGGCTTCTCGTTGATAACGGCAGCATCGCTGTAGATGAACAGCGGGCGGGCCAGCGGGTACTCGGCGGCTTCCACGCTCTCAAAGCTGGGTTCCACGCCTTCAATGTTCAGGATCTTCAGGCGGTCAGCTTCTTCTGCGTAATAGGCGTAGCCAAAGAAGGCGATAGCGAAGGGGCTGCCTTCCACGCCTTGCACCAGCACGTTGTCATCTTCGCTCAACTGGGTATTCGAGGCCGCCAGGATCGGCTCCGCGTTTTCATCGAACACTTCTTCCACGAAGTAGTCGAAGGTGCCGCTGTCGGTGCCGGGGATGTAGCGCAGGATGGGTTCGGCGGGCCAGTCGGGGTTCACGTCCGCCCAGGTTTCGGCGGTGGAGAAGATCAGGGCCAGCTCTTCCAGGGTCACATCGGTGATGAAGTCATTGGCAGTGCTCACAACCACGGCCAGAGCGTCGGTGCCCACGCGGAACTCCAGCGGGACGCGCGGGGTGGGCAGCGCAGCGCAGTTGGCCACTTCTTCTTCGCGGATCGGGCGGCTGGCGTTGCTGATGTCGATGTCACCGGCCACGCACAAACGCTCGAAACCGCCACCGGAACCAATCTGGTCGTTCGAGAAGTTGCCAGCAAAGCCCAGGTCGTCAAACAGGCCGAGCATGGCTTCAGTCAGCGGGCCCACGGTGGAGCTGCCGGCGATGATCAGGTCACCACTCAGCATAGCGGGGTCCACGGGAGGCAGGGGGATGAGCACGGTGTCAATGACGTGGATCACGCCGTTGCTGGCTTCGATATCCGCCTGCACGACGTTGGCATCACCCACCTGCACACCCATATCGTCAACCTGAACAAACAGGAGCTCGCCGTTGACGGTTTCCACTTCCATGCCATCAGACAGGTCGGTGGACATCACGGCACCGGACACCACATGGTAGGTCAGGATGGCGGTCAGCAGGTCGGGGTCGGCCAGGGCGGCGGCGATCACGTCTTCACCAAGCGCCGCAAAAGCTTCGTCGGTGGGGGCAAACACAGTGAAGGGGCCTTCACCGCTCAGGGTTTCCACCAGGCCAGCAGCCTGAACCGCTGCCACCAGGGTGCTAAACCCTTCGGTGTTGGAGGCCACATCAACAATGGTGCCATCCTGGGCGGAGGCAGTGCCGAACATGGGCGCAGTCAGCACCACGATCAGCGCCAAAACAAGCATCTTCACAACGAAACGGTTATTCATGTATTCCTCTACTCCTTAACTAGGACAGAACACGCAAACACTCAGGACCGTCCACTGAGTACCAGAGAGATACTAATCGGGCCAGATAAAACCCGGCATAAGCTAAGGTTAAGCCGGGTTTGTTTTCCTATAAAAGATTATTAACTTAGCGCCGGTTCATCTTCGGCCAGGGGCAGGGTAAAGAAAAATGTCACTCCCGCTTCCGTGTTGGGGTCGTTGTTCACGGCCCAGATTTCACCCCCGTGCGAGCGCACGATATGCTTGGCGATCGAGAGCCCCAGGCCGGTTCCATCGCTACGGGAGCGATCCACCTGGAAAAACCGCTCAAAAATGCGAGGTAGGTCTTTTTCCGGGATGGGCGGGCCGTTGTTTTCCACTGCGACGCGCACTTCATCCGCTACCTGCTCCACACTCAGGTGGATGCGACCGTCCTCTGGCGCAAACTTGATAGCGTTATGCACAATGTTCTTGATCACCCGCATAATCTGGTTGGTGTCCACCAGCACGCGCCAGTCCTGCGCAATGTTCACTGCGATCGACTGCCCCTTGTGCTCAGCCAGGGAATAGAGCGGTTCTACGCTGGTGTTGATGACTTCCAACAGGCTGGTTGGCGTCAGGCGAACAGGCATCTGGCCAGACTCAATTAAGGACAGGTCGCGCATTTCCTGAACCAGTTGGCTGAGCGTATCCACCTCGCGCCGAATATCGCGCACCAGTTTTTCGGCGCGCTTGGGCTTCTTGAGCGCCCCCGTCAGCAATGTGTCTGCCAGTAGACCGGCTGTCGTAATGGGGTGGCGTAGCTCGTGTGAAATATTGGCCACCATCTCGCGCCGGGCGCGCCCCAGACGGTGCAACTCGGTTTCGTCACGGAGCATCACCAGCTTGACGCGCTGATCTGCTACCTGTAAATGGTAGACCTGAGCCCGCAAGGTGCGGTTTGCCAGTTCCAACAGGCGCTCAGCCACTTCTGGCCCAGGCTGGTTGGCTGCTTCTCGCAGCAAGGTATCCAGTTCGGCGCTCTGTGTGGCCGCAATCAGCGTTTCGCCCACCAGGGTTTCGCCTAGTAAGCTCTGGCTGGCGGGGTTTGCATGGGTGATCATATTGGTTGTCGGATCCAGCACCAGCACCGCATCCTGAATGGCCTCCAGCAACCCCAGGGAAAGCGCCTGCCGCAGGCTAAGCTGGGCCTGGAGCACTCGCAGTTGGCCTTCTGCACTGGTCTGTGAATCCGACCAGGGCCCCGCATGCGCTGGCGCGACTGGCTCCATAGATAGCCCAAGACCAACACCAGCCCCCAGCCCATGGCCGCAATCAACCCTTCAGCGCTCATGTGGCCGCGACTGCCGCGTTCCCCTAGCCTTCAAAGCGGTACCCCACCCCCCGCACTGTGACGATGCGCCGGGGTTGCGAGGCCATATCTTCAATTTTCTCACGGAGCCAGCGCACATGAACATCCACGGTTTTGGTCTCACCGCTATATTCATAGCCCCACACTTTTTCCAGCAGCAGATCCCGAGAGAGCACCGCGCCTTTGTTGCGCATCAGGGTCGCCAGCAGGTCAAACTCTTTATGGGTCAGCCGTAGCTCCGTGCTGCCACGGGTCGCCCGCCGGGCGATCAGGTCCAGCACCAGATCATTTGACTCTAGCTGGTCCAGCACTTTACGAGACGAGGGAGCACGCCGCAAAACCGCCCGCACGCGCGCCAGAAATTCCCCCAGGCTAAACGGCTTAACGATGTAATCATCTGCACCGATTTCCAGCCCCACGATGCGATCAACTTCGCTATCGCGAGCGGTGACCATCACGATGGGCACGTCGGACTCGTTACGCAAAATGCGGCAGATCGATAGGCCATCCATCGAAGGTAGCATCACATCCAGCACCACGAGGTCCGGGGTATGCTTGCGCGCCAGGTCGAGCGCCTCGGCGCCGTCACCTGTCTGAATGACCTCGTAATCCTCCTGCTTGAGGTTATAGGCCAGCGTATCCCGCATCCGTGCATCGTCTTCTACCAACAGAATTTTGCTCACAAACCATCTCCCAAACATCTGTCCATGATCAAGTATACTCATAATCGTGCTTCTGGGGGGTGAAAATACCTCCACAGGGCCATGTCATCGCGGGGGGAACCCGTGTTGGCGAAGCCTCCCCAGCGTATCCCGAGAACCCAGTGCCCGCCAACTGACGTGCCGCAACGCCCACAACGGTGCCCAGGCCTGGGAGCGGGTTTCAGGTTGTTGGGCGGCCCAGCGCTGCAACTGGCGCAACAGGCGGACTGCGCTGCGCTGGATTTGCCCCTGCTCCTCTGGCGAAAGAGGCCGCGACAGGAAAGCCCGATACGCCTGCACCACGAGACTTGCCGCGGCCTGCACGGCGTAGGGTCCACCGCCTGCCCCATTGGCCATCGCAGCCAGCACTGTATACACTGGCCGCAGGATGGACGGAGTCTGGGCCAAGCAGCGCCCCAACTGGCGCTGCATCAGGGCCTGATGCAGCGCCAGTTGTTGCTCGCGCCGCCGCCAACTGACACTGCTGGACACATAGCGCCGCAACACCGTAACCTCCGCCAAGCGCACAATATCGGTCACGGTGCTGAGCCTGGCCCACAGGTCATAATCCTGCGCAACATAGAAGCTTGGGTCGTAGCGCACGCCCTGGCCAGCCAGGGTGGCACGGCGCAGCATGACAGTCATATGGGGCAAGGGATTATCCCATAGCAGCTCCCAGCGCATGCTCTGTGGGGCGGCGGCCTCTGCAAATTGCGGGCGGCCCTGGTGGAGCAACGCACCTGCCTCATCAATCCATTGAACATTGGTGCCCAGCACCCCCACCTGCGGGCGATCCTCCAGGGAAGACAATTGAAAAGCCAGGCGGTGTGGCAAACAGATGTCATCCGCATCCATGCGCGCCAGATATTCCCCCGTGGCCAGGGCCAGCGCACGGTTCAGGGAGCGGGTGAGCCCCAGGTTTCGTCATTCCGAAAGCAGCGAAGCCGTTCATCCTGGGCAACCAAGGAGGCTAACAAGGCTGGGGTTGCATCGGTGGAGGCGTCATCGATGAGGATAAGCTCCCAATCTGGCCAGGTCTGCGCTAGAATGCTTTCGATCGCTAGAGGAAGGTGCGTCTCGCCATTATGGACGCTCATGAGGATGCTAACCCGCGGCATGATGCCTAGCATAACACAATCAGCCCAACCAGGGCAGGCCACACTTTGCCTGGCACAGGTCAGCCCGCGCGATATTGGCGGCGGTGCAGAGCGCATCGCCTTAGATTTACACCAGGCTTACCGCGCACAGGGCGTTGATAGCTACCTGGTGGTGGGCACACAGCAACGCCTCGCCGCAGACGTCTTTGCCCTGCCTTCCCTGGCGCAAAAGTCCGGGGCCTGGACGCGGACCTGGCTCCAGCAAGCGCAGCGCCTGGAAGACGCAACATGGCCAGGCAGTTGGCGCCTCCGCCGGTGGGCACATAGCCTGGCCACACCGCGTAAACAGTGGGCCGCCTGGCGCGGTTGGGAGGACATGCACCACCCCGGCAGCGCGGACCTGCTCCGCCTGCCCCCCTGCCGCCCGGATTTGCTCCACCTCCATAATTTACACGGCGGCTATTTTGATCTGCGTGCCCTGCGCTGGCTTTCGGCCCAGGTGCCCCTGTTGTTAACCCTGCATGACGAATGGTTGCTGACGGGGCATTGCGGATACAGCATCAACTGTGAGCGTTGGCGAACGGGTTGCGGCCATTGCCCAGACCTAAAGCGCTACCCCGCCGTGCAACGCGACGCCACCGCCTTCAACTGGCGCCGCAAACAGCAGATTTACGCCAGAAGCCGCTTGGTTGTGGCGACACCCTCTGCCTGGTTGATGGAGCGGGTCCGTGCTTCAATCTTGATGGCAGGGGTCATCGAGACACGGGTTATCCCCAATGGGGTGGACCTGGACCGTTTTGCCCCCGCAGAAGATCGGCGCGAACTTCGGCAAGCGCTGGGCCTGCCGCCCGATGCCCTGATTTGCCTGTTCACGGGCCAGCGGCCACGCCGCAATAGCTACAAAGACTTTCCTACGATTTACGCAGCCTTTCAGCAGTTTGCTATGCAGTGCCAGTCAGCGGATCGCCAGGTGGTTTTGCTCATCCTGGGGGATGAGGGGCCGCCGGAAACCCTCAACGAACGCGCCCAGGTGCGGTTTGTGCCCTTCCAGAGTGACGAAACAAGCGTGGCGCGTATCTACCAAGCAGCGGACCTGTACCTGCACGCTGCCCGCGCAGATAACTTCCCAAATGTCATTCTGGAAGCGCTGGCCAGCGGGCTACCGGTCATTGCAACGGGCGTAGGGGGCATTCCAGAACAGGTCCAAAGCCTGGAACCAGGCTCAAGGTGGGTCGCTCATTCACCGGAAGCGGCCACTGGCTGGCTGGTAGAAACCGGGGATAGTGCGGCGATGGCCGCAGCCATCCACCACCTGGCTCAGCAACCGAGCCTACATGCACAATTGGCGCGCAACGCCGTTCAGGATGCCCGCCAGCGCTTTAGCCTGGCGCTTTCTGTAGAGCGCTATTTGCAATGGAGCGCGGCCATCGTCGCGCAAGAGACAGGCCAAGCCCATGCATAACCTTCCCCCACCGCCCCCTCATAAACAGGGTTTTCCCTGGACCGAAGCCACACCAGTCCATCTGAAACAGGGCTCTGCAGAAGGGTTGCCCCGCATTACGGTCGTCACACCCTCCTATAACCAGGCCCCATATCTGGAAGAAACGTTGCGTTCGGTGCTGCTGCAGAGCTACCCCAACCTCGAATACATCGTGATGGACGGGGGCAGCACCGATGGCAGCCAGGCGATCCTGGAGAAGTATGCGCCCCACCTGAGTTACTGGGAAAGCACATCAGACCGGGGCCAAACCCACGCCATCAACAAGGGCCTGGCGCGCAGCACCGGCGAGGTGCTGGGCTGGCTCAATTCGGATGACCTGCTGTTACCGGGGGCCTTGTGGGCGATTGGCCGTGCCTACCAGCGCAACCCCGGCCTGATGGCGAGCTGTGGCTTTCGGCATATCATCGCCGTGGATAGCCGCCTGCGTTTGCGCTGGACGCGCGGCCTCCCCACCCGGCGCTACCTCAGCCACAAGAATTGCATTCCACAAGAGACGGCTTACTGGCGGCGTTCCGTATGGGAAACGCTGGGTGAACTCGATGAAGACTTCCGCTTTGCGATGGACTATGAATACTGGCAGCGTATGCTGGCGCATGGCTATACCATCCGGCTGTTGCCGCACTATCTGGGCGCCTTTCGCTGGCACGAAACCGCCAAATCTTCCACCCTGGACCACATCAACCGCCAGGAGCTCCAGCGCATTTATCAGCGCTATAACCTGGGTGCGGATGAAGCCGAAGTCTGGCAAAAGATGGGCCAGAACTGGGAACACCGCTTTCAGCTGATCAAGGACCTTTGCCACACCCCCTTGATGGGCCAACCCCGCGCAATGTCAGGGCTGCTCGCGCTGCTGCAATCGCCGCTGGGGTTGCCCTTGGTCTGGCTCTATCGCGGCTATCGGACGCTCAAACCCCGGGCTTAGCGCCCCCCAATTGAATCCGGGTTGATGGGCACCGCCCGCACCACAAAGCGATGCGTCCAATCGTATTCTGGATAGCAGGTGACCAGGGTCAGGCGCTCGGCGCTGTTGTCGTACATGTAGGCCAGGCCCAGTTCGCGGTCTTCGGGCGTGCCTTCTTCGTATAAAATAGTGCGAATTTCTTCAATCTGGTAGTAGTGCTCGTTGTAGAGTTCATCCGTCACGCGGATGATCTGCCCTACCTCGGCATCCAGCAGGTTGTTAAAGACCCGCCCCGGGAAGACATGCCCCACCATCAACGTGTTGCCACCGCCGCCGATTTTGGAAGTCAGCGCATAGTAGGCCACTTCTTCGCGCGGGGTCACGATGTCGAAATTCTCATCCGTCTGCACCACCAGCACCGACGCCAGAATGCCCAGGTCTTCCAGCGCGATACGGATGGGATATACACCGCCAGGGGGCAGGTCACGGGCAGTCGGTTGGGCGTCTTCGCCTGTTTCCAGGTTCAGTTGGAGCGGGTCCAGCGTAAAGCGCGGGGTTGGGATGACAGGCTCGGGAAGGGGAGCCAGCGTAGGTGTGGGCACGCCAGCGCGCAGCTCAAAGACATCCGTGCGGGTGGGGCGTGGCGTGGTGGTGGGCGTTCCAACCACCTCAAAACCACGTCTTCGTCCAGGCGTTCCACCACCACTTGCGTCACAAAAAACACCACTGCCCAGGTCACAACCAGGGCAAGCGCGATGATGATCAAAGTACGTCGGTTTAGCATTTCCAGGACCCTCTGGCCTTCACTATAGCGCCCAGTTGTGGGCCATAGGTGCAATTGTCCGTAGTTTAGCACAGCTCCAAACAAAATGTTTGCAACTCTCACGGGCTGAAAATGCATCCTGACAGATGCAACAAGGGCGATTGTGTTATACTAACGAGCGATAAACCAGGCGATTTCTAGACGCGCTTTTTGCTTTTGAGGGAGAAAACCTATGCGCCGATCCCTGCTTGTGCTCACCTTTTTGTTATTGGTCCTTGGTGCTAGCCAGCTTTCACTGCCGGTGGATGTGGCGCATGCACAGTCTGGAAGTTATGAATCCTCCCCTGCGCCCGATCCTGACGGCGGGCCACTTGATGGCACCATTGAGATTGCCTTGATTGGCGATATCAACACAGTGGTTACCCGTCAGCTCGCGATCACGAACACCGGCGCAACGCCATTGAACATCACAGGCTACTTGCCGGCGACGGGCTACACCTTGGCCGAAGTTGGCGCGCAAGACCCGTTGACGATCGAAGTGGGCAATCCTATCGTCGTTGCCCCTGGCGGCAACCGCACCCTAGAGATTCGCTGCACCCCTACAGAACTCACGGGCAACCCGGCAAATGCCCAGTTGCGCATCTTCCATTCAGATACGGTGGTTCCCCCGAATCCAGCTGGGGAAGCGCGCTACGACCTGTCGTGCTCTGGCCGCTCGCCAAACTACAACGATGGCAGCCCAGACCCCATGACTTACTTTAACTTTAGTAATGTGCCGGTGGGGGCGGTTTCCGTCCCTATCAACCTCAACATCTCCAACCCCAATACCGGGACTGCCCAATATAGCACCACGCTCCCGCTGGAAGGGACCGTTAGCATTGGCCCCGGCAACCAGAACGCGTTTGTGTTTTCGGATGACCCGGATGGCTCCAAAACGCGCAACTTCAGCCTGTCCGAAGGCGGTTTTCAGAGCTTCCCGGTTGCGTGCCGCCCCGGGGCAGCCGGCAACAACTTTGCCACGCTCACTGTGACGCATAATGCCAAACTCGGGCCACCTAGCCCCCGGGTATATGAACTGAGCTGCAATGGGACGGTCCCCATTTTTAACTCCTCTGTCACGGTTTCTGGCGCACCCAATCCAACCGGGATCGTCGGCATTCCCAGCGGCACCACCAACCCGCCGCCCCTGCTGATTGGCGCCACCACCAACAACTCTCGACCCATTGCCATCACCAATACGGGCGATGCCACGCTGTCGATTAGCGTGACCACGCCCCCCAGCACGCCCTTCTCTTACGTTGTGGTCCCCACCTTCGCTCCACTGAACAACATCCCGCCAGGCGACGAAGCACGCATCCGGATTACCTGTTCCCCAACCCAGTTTGGTCTACAAACCAGCACCCTGGTTCTGGACACCAACGACAACACTAACGCCGATACGGTGACCTACACGCTCAACTGCATTGGCGCGGCCCCCACTTACGTTCCGGTCACGCCGAGCACCACCGGGGCAACCGTTACGATTACGCCCAGCGTGCTGGTGGGCAACACCAGCGCCCCTGGCACCATTACCTTTGGCAATGCCACAGACGAACCCCTGGACCTCTCCAACCCGGTGCTGGGGGGCACCAATCCGAGTGAATTCGCCGTGACCACGGCCTTCCCGATTGAGGACGTTACGGCCACAGGCGGCAATGCAATCATTGAATTCACCTGCACGCCCACGGCACCGGGAACGCGTAGCGCCACCCTCACCTTTAACACCAACGACCCAGCCCTGCCCAGCGTGAACTATACGCTCCAGTGCACGGGCATCCAGCCCGGCTTCAGCTCTGTTCCGGCCCCCAACAGCACCTTTAACTTCGGAAACGTGCAGGTGGGGAGCGCGTCCAACCAACCGCTGGAACTGCGCAACTCCGGCGGCGCAGCACTGAACATCACCAACATCACAATTACCCCTGGTGGGGGCGCCTTCCGCATCGCGGGCGGCAATCCGGGTTCCGTGACGATCGCCGCTCCAATTTCTCCTGCGACCGTCAGACCCAGACGATCCAGGTGCGTTGCCAACCGGCTGTGGTCGGGTCGTTCAATGGCACGCTGACCTTTAACACCGATGACCCAGCCTTTCCAACGGTCAGCTACACCTTGCAGTGTAACGGCACCGCCTTCGGCTTCGGCTCCAATCCGGCTGGTGGCACCTCCGGCACGCCGACGGTCCTGCCGCCCTTTAACCTGGTGGAAGGTGGCACCGCTGCTACCTATCAGCTCCCCATCTTCAACAGCGCTGGCACGCCCGCCAATCTGACCTACCTTGAAACCGGGGACAATCCGCCGCTTTCGGCCTCGGGGCCTGCTTCCCTGCCCGCAAACACGACCGAAGGCACCAGCTTCGTTACCTTTACCTGCGATCCCAGCGCTGCCCCCCCAGGCACCTACACGCTCGACCTGGAAATTGACCACGATACCGCAGGGATCCCTGACCCGACCTACTACACCATCACCTGCAACATCCTGGAGATGGAAGCGGCGTTTGACACCGATGTGCCAGAACCGGGCACCGTGGGCACCCCTGGCATCCTAGCGGAATTGACCACCCAGGAAGATCAGGCCACAGTTACGCGGACGCTGGTCCTCCAGAACGAAGCCCCTACGGGCGGCGATAACCTGACTTTCATCGCTGGAGATTTCGTGGTCACTGATACTTCGGGCAACGGCGCAGATAGTATCATTACCCTGGGAACACTGCCCACCAGCATTCCGCCACAGGGCACTTTTAACCTGGACTTCAGTTGCGATCCAGACGGGGTCACGCCCGACACCTACACGATCACCGTGGCGATCGACCACGACACCTCGCCTGCGCCTGACCCGGCCTACTACCGCCTGACCTGCGAAGTACAGCCCTTCGTCAGCGACCTGGTCTTCTCGCCCAGCAGCATCAGCATCAATACCACGGTCAACGCCCCGGCTGCCAACGCGACCCAGAACCTGACCATCGAAAATGGGCCAGGGGGCACCGCCCCTTTGATCGGTTCTGTGACGCTCACGGGTGGCGATAGCACCCGCTTTAGCCTGGTGGGCGGCACCAACTTCAATATTGCGCCAGGTGGTGCGGACTTCGTGGTGGGTGTCCGTTGCCTGAACAGCCAGACCACGCCAGGCATCAACACCACCCTGCAAATTACCCACAATGACGACAGCCTGACCGATGATAATCCGAGCGTAAACGGCATCCAGACCAACGTTCCGGTTTCGTGCGTGGTGGAGGCTGCGGTGCCTGCGTACACCTCTCTGCCCGTGCCTAACACCGCCCTGCCCACCATGAACCGTGGAAGACGCTGACCCGGGTGAGGTCATCGGCAGCACCGCAAACGACACCAGCCTGGTGATCACCAACACGGGCGCCAGTGGGAGCCAACTGAACATCACGGACATTTCTGCAACTGGCCCCTTCACCATTTACGATCCGGCAGACCCAACCGGCCCGCCGCCCTCGGATAACTTCAGCCTGGCCTCCGGCAATTCGCGCACCGTCAACGTGGCGTGCAACACCAGCACACCGGGCGGCCCATTCGCGGGCACGCTGGCGGTCACTTATAACCTGGGCGCTGGCAACCTGACGGCTAACTACACCCTGAACTGCAACGTTCAGGACCGCGTGCCCGTCTTCAACACGTCACCCGTTGCACCCGGCAACCCCGCCAACGCCATCAATTTTGGCGAACTGGCGCTGAATGGTGCCGTGGGCCAACAGACCCTGACCATCTCTAATGATGGTAACGACGCGCTGAGCGGAACCATCTCACTCAGTGGGCCAAACGCCTCGCGTTTCACTGTGCAGCCCACCGGCAGCTACAACATCCCAGAGAGCGGGGCGGATGTAAACCTGCTCCTGACCTGCCTCACCAGCCAGCAGGGCACTTTCTCTGCCACGCTATCGATTTCCAGCAACGATCCGTTGCGCCCCACCAACACCTACCCGCTGAGTTGCCAGGTGACCGCCCCGGCGCCGGCTATGGCTCCACCCCCACCCCGGGGAATGCCCTGGCCCCCATTGCCACCAGCGTGGGCGCCATCACCGGCAACACCACCACCCTGACCATCCTCGAAACCGGGAATGATACGCTCACCGGGACCCTGGCGCTCAGCGGCCCCAACGCCAACCGCTTTGAAATCGTCAGCCCCGGCGCAAACTTCTCGGTGCAGAATGGCGATACCGATGGCGAACAGGTCATCATCCGCTGCCTGAACGACACACCGACCACCACCCCGCTCACGGCCACCCTCACCGTAACGCATAACGGCGATCCGACCCGCAATGCAACGGGGGGCAACAGCCCGGTGACCTACGGCCTGAGCTGCTCGGTGCAGGCGGCGCAACCCACGCTCGATGTGAGCACCAACACCCTAACCTTCGAGCGCGTGGCCAACAGCAGCACGCCCCAGGAACTCACCTTCCAGGTCCAGAACACCAACCCGCTTTCCGGCGCGCTGAGCTGGAGCCTGACCGACACCGCCACCTGGCTCGCCTGCAACCCCTCCAGCGGCAGCGTTACTGGCGCGCAGGGCAGCCAAACGGTCACCTGCGCGGCGACGGCCACCGGAATCACGACCTCGCCACCAGCAGCCACCATCACGGTGACGCAAACGGGCGGCCAGGGTGGGCCAGAAACCATCACCGCTACGCTGAACATCGTGCAGCCGAACCCCGGCTATGCGTCCTCGCCAGTTGCGCCTGGCCTGGACTCGGTGTTGCGGATCAACACCACCCTGAACGCCACCACGGGTAACCGCGCCACCTTGCAAATTAGCGAGACAGGCACCACGACGCTTCAGGTCACGAGCATTAGCATCGAAGCCCTGCCTGGGGATGCGAATTCGAACCCCAGCAAGTTTACCCGCGTGCAACCTGCGCCAACCACCCCGCCGCCTGTCATCGTCATTCAGGATGGCGGTGCAGCGCAGGAAGTGATTATCTCCTGCGACACCTCAGTGGCGGGGACTTTCCGCGCCCGCCTGAACATCACCTGGCAGGGGGCAACAGGCCCGGTTGTGGCGCCCTACCTGCTGGAGTGTGTGGTCACGACCGCTGCACCGCTGTATACCTCGACCCCCGCAGCAGGCGGCACGCTGACCATCAGCACCAGCCTGAACGCCACCAACAACACGACCACGCTAACGGTCGACAACACCGGCAACGCGGACCTGGCCGTTTCGGCGGCCACGTTCACGGGTACAGATGCAGCCAAGTTCAGCTTCAACCCGGCCTTTGCCACCTTCACGCTCTCGCCAGATGCCGCGCCGCAAGCGCTCACCATCCGTTGCGATGCCAGCGCAACCGGCACCTTTACCTCGACCCTCACGATAACGCACAACGGCGCGGGCAGCCCGGCAACTTACACGGTGACCTGCACGGTGTCGGCCACGCCCCCGGCTTTGCCTTCGAGCAATGTGGTGCAGTGCCCGGCCAACCAGGTCTACTCGCAACCCTTGCCACAAAATGCCAACGGCGAGTTCCTGCTGCTCAACTGCTTCCTGATCACGGGCCCGGGCCGGTGAGCATCACCTCAACGCAGATGTTGACCAATCCAGTAGCCAGCCTTTCGGCGGAAGAAACTTCACAAGTTCAAGCGAACCTGGGGTTGGTTTCCGTCTGGCGGATGGGCTCTTGGTTCCTGGCGCCCAGCACCTTCAATGCGGCCAACACCACCTACAACTTTGATGCCATCGAAGGCACCAACGTCTATGCGTTCTTCTATGGCGCCATCACGCGCCCGGCGGGTTCTCAGGCTGGGGCCGATGGCACCGCCACGGGTGCTCCTGGCACGGGTGGCGCAGGGACCGCCACAGGTGCCGCACCCGAAGACCTGGTCGATATCCAGGTGCAGGCTCAGGAAGAAAGCGGCATCGAAGCGGGGGTCATCCTCATTTCGACCGGGCTAACCCTGTTGCTGGCCATTGGCGCCTATGCCCTGTGGGACCGGCGCCGCAAGCGCCACCAGCACGCCTAGCGCCGCTCGTTCTCGTACTTTCGCAGGGCAGGCTCACCAGAGGCCTGCCCTGCCCCTTTGCCCGGGCAGAACCTTCACTTGATCGTACCCCAGAGTCCGTTACAATAATAAAAGGGAGCGGGTCCTCCAAACAACGCTCCCCATCCTAAACAACAACGCCCGAGAAGAACCCATGAGTGCGCTGGCGAATATCCTCAATAACCGCTACCAACTCCTCAGCCAGTATGGTTCTGGGGGGATGTCCGTGGTTTATCGGGCGATGGACCTGGCCCTGGGGCGCCAGGTGGCGGTCAAAATCCTACGCCCCAGCCTAACCAGCGACCCGGTTTTTCTGGAGCGCTTCCGGCAAGAGGCCCGCAACGTCGCCAATCTGCAACATCCGCAAATCGTCACCGTGCACGATGTTGGGCAGGATGGCAATACCTATTACATTGTGATGGAGTTGATCGAAGGTGATGACCTGAAAAAGCTGATCCGTGCAGAAGCGCCCTTGCCGATTGATCGCGCCCTGGATATTGCCATCAAGATTTGCGCCGGGATTGGCTACGCCCACCGCGCAGGGCTGGTGCATGCGGATGTGAAGCCGCAAAACGTGCTGATGCTCGCCCAGGATCAACTCAAGGTGACTGATTTTGGGATTGCCCAGGCATTGGCCGCCTCGCGGCCTAACGAGCGCCAGAAAGTGGTTTGGGGCAGCCCGCACTACTTCGCGCCGGAACAAGCGCGGGGCGAATATCCGACGCCAGCTGCCGATGTCTATTCCATTGGCGTGGTCCTGTTCGAGATGCTCACTGGGCGTTTGCCCTTTACCGGCGCAGATCAGCAAGAACTGGCCATGGCCCACATCAAGCAACCCGTGCCCAGTTTGCTAGAAATCAACCCTAACATCCCAGAAAACCTGGATAAGATCGTGCAAAAGGTGCTCTCCAAGGCGCCCGAAGCGCGCTACCGCATGGCGGACCAACTGGGGCGCATCCTCAGCAACTATCGTGACCAGGGGCGCAGCAAAACAGCCAACAACGCCCCGCCCGCAGAAGCGCCAATGGTCGCCCTTACCGCGCCGCTGCCCACGCCAACACCACCCCCCTGTGGTTGCTTCGCCTTTTGCACCGCCTGCTGTTTCGCCCCATGCGGCGACCCTGGTTAACCAACCTGCGGTCCCACCGGCCACAGCCCCCTGGCAAAGGCCCATGACTCCCCCATCTTATCCCTATGATTCCAATACAATGCCCAACCAGGTCAACAGCACAGAATATCTGCGGGATACGGGCTACTTTACACCTCAGGACCCGCCGCAGCTCGATATTGTGACGATTTTGTTAGGGGTCATTGCTTTTCTGGCTATTGTTGGCATGTTGATCCTGTGGATCTTTGTATTCCAAGCCTATAGTGGCTAGTCTATGAAGTGCCTTAGAAACTGCGGGGGGGCTTGGACGTGGCTTTTCCCTTTGCATATAATCTGTGATAAGCAGTAGGCTCCTCCTCCGGTGAATAGGTGGGAGCCGAGTAGGAGGATTGGTCTTGAATAACGCTCGTACTCGTAACATTTTGATCTATCTGCTCGTAATCGTTGCCATCGGGGTGCTCTTCTTCGGGATTGTCGGCAACAGCGGAGCAGAGGAGGTGGCGCTCACCGAATTGGTCAACGACATCAATGCAGATCGCGTAGAAGAAATTGAAGTGCGCGAAGATCGCTTGACTGTGACCTACAAGAATGATGAAGTACGCCGGGCGGTCATTAATGCCACCGCGCAAGATATTCCGGAGGTTTTGCGCTCGCATGGCGCAGCCCCCGAGCGCGTTGGCGGGATCATTGACGGCCAGGAAACGGTTGGCTCCGTGACCTTTAAATATGAGCGCCCCAGCAGCCTGTTTGGGGTGGTGGGCATCCTCACGGCGCTCCTGCCGCTCATCCTGATTGCCGGGTTCATCTATTTTATGGTGCGCCAGGCTCAGGGGAGCAACAACCAGGCTATGCAGTTTGGCCGCAGCCGTGCCCGCATGCTCACGGGCGATCACCCGACCGTCACGTTCGAAGATGTGGCTGGCGCGGATGAATCGAAAGAAGAACTCAAAGAAGTTGTGGAATTCCTTAAGGAGCCGGATAAGTTCATCCAGCTAGGGGCACGCATCCCCAAGGGGGTGTTGCTGGTCGGTAGCCCCGGCACCGGGAAAACCCTGCTGGCCAAAGCTGTGGCGGGCGAAGCCGGGGTGCCCTTCTTCAGCATTTCCGGTTCAGAATTTGTGGAGATGTTCGTGGGTGTGGGCGCCAGCCGTGTGCGCGACCTCTTCGAGCAAGCCAAGCGGCACAGCCCCTGCATCATCTTCGTGGATGAAATCGACGCCGTGGGCCGCCAGCGCGGTTCTGGGCTGGGCGGTAGCCACGACGAGCGCGAACAAACCCTGAACCAGATTTTGGTGGAAATGGACGGCTTCGACACAGATACGAACGTGATTGTGGTGGCCGCCACCAACCGCCCAGATATCCTGGACCCCGCGCTGCTCCGTCCGGGTCGCTTTGACCGCCGGGTGATCCTGGATCGGCCCGATGTCCGTGGGCGCGAAGCCATCCTAAAGGTCCATACACGCGGCAAACCGCTTAGCAGTGATGTGAACATCGAAGTGCTGGCCAAGACCACGCCGGGCTTTGTGGGTGCAGACCTGGAAAACCTGGTCAACGAAGCGGCCATCGTGGCGGCACGCAAGAATCGCAAGACCATCAGCATGCGCGACTTTGAAGAAGCCACCGAGCGTGTGGCCCTGGGGCCGGAGCGCAAGAGCCGCGTCATTCCCGAAGATGAGCGCCGCACTGTGGCCTATCACGAAGCTGGGCACGCGGTGGCGATGCACAAGCTGCCCAATGCGGATAAGGTCCGCAAGATCACCATTGTGCCGCGCGGTATGGCCGGGGGTGTTACCTGGAGTATGCCCGCCAACGACAACAACCTGGGCACCATCGAAAAGTTCTACGACATGATCTGTGGGCTGTTTGGTGGACGTGCTGCCGAAGAACTGGCGGTGGGGACCATCACTAATGGCGCCGCCAACGACCTGGAGCGCGTAACCCAACTGGCGCGCACCATGATCACCCGCTGGGGCATGAGCGACCGCCTGGGGTTGCGCGTCTTTGGCCGCAAAGACGAGATGATCTTCCTGGGCCGTGAAATTGCCGAAGAGCGCGACTACTCGGAACGCATCGCGGAACTGATCGACGAAGAAGTGCAACGCATTGTGGAAGAGCAGTATCAACGGGCACTGGCTATCCTGCGTACAAATCGCGAAAGCCTGGATATTGTGGCCAAGCGCTTGCTGGAAGTGGAAACACTGGGCCGCAACGACTTCCTGATCTTGATGGGCGATGAACCCGAAGAACAGGACGTGCGGCCCGCCGTGCCGGATTTCCCCGATGTGCTGCCGCCGAAGGGGGACGTGCGAGGCAACACCGATATGCCACCCTCGCCCCTGCCCCCGGCTCCCAGCCCGGCCTAGGGCGTCATTTTCAGGGGGTATCAGGCGAGGCGCTGCACACGAAGCTGTGTGCAGCGCCTCACTTTTCTCGGTCGAGGGGGGGGAAAGGCGACCATCTGCCAGCCTTGTTCCAGGGCAGCCGCCAGCAAATGCCGATCTGGATAGACGGCAATAGCCTGCCCTACCGCCCCCATCATCGGGGCGTCAGTGTAGTTATCTGCATAGGCGATGCAGTCGCTCAGGGTCAGGGCGGGGTTGTAGCTGGCCAGGTAAGTACGAATAAAATCCAGGCGGCGCGGCCCCACGCAAACTTTGCCGCGAATCCGCCCGGTGGCCACACCGCTCCGCAGTTCAAGCGAGGTTGCAATGACTGCATGGGCCTGCAAGCGCGCTGCCATGTGCTGGATAGCCTGCTCAAAAAAGGCGCTGATCAGCACCACATGATCCCCTTGCGCTACGTGTTGCTCCAGGCGAAAAACCACATCCTGCCGATACTCATCCGCCAGGAAGTCCTCAACCAACCAGGCAAAAATCAGGTCAAGCTCTGCCGGAGAATAGCCGCGTAGCAAGCCCGCAATCCCACGGATGCGCCCACCCAGATAGCGCGAATAACTTAGCAAATAAGCGCGAAAAAGGGCATACCGTGGCGCTGTGCTCAATTGCAGAAGCGCCCTCCGGTAGCCCCTCAATTGGGGATGGTGCAACAACCCATCCCACGTATTGCCGTGAATGAGCGTACCATCCACATCAAAGAAAACCACTTTTGCGTCAGGCACTCCGCATCAGGGCTGCCCCGCAGCCTCTGCCTCGCGCACTTTCATCTCCATTTCGGCCAACTCGCGCCGCAAAATCTTCCCGACCGTGGTTCGCGGCAGTGCGCTCACGAGCTCGTAGCGGGTGGGAACCTCGTAGCGTGCCAGTTTCTTGGCAGCAAACTCAATCAGGTCTTCTTGCTTGATCTGTTGACCCTCGTGCAGCACCACCCACGCCTTGAGCGCTTCCTGGCCGGGTTTTTCGGGGTGGGGGATGGCTGCCACGCCAACTTCCATCACCGCGGGGTGCTCGTTGAGCACATCTTCCACGATACGCGGATAGACGTTGTAGCCGCCGATCAAGGCCATGTCCTTTTTGCGGTCCACAATGTAGAAATACCCATCTTCATCCATGCGGGCAATGTCCCCAGTATATAACCAGAGCTTGCCATTTGCATCCCCCTGCAACGCGTTGTGGGTTTCGGTGGGCATGTTGTAGTAGCCGCGCATCAGGTGTGGGCCGTGCATGACCAGTTCGCCAACTTCACCCACTGGAACTTCTTCGTCGGGGTCATCCAGGCTCACGATCTTCATTTCCATGTCTGGAAAGGGCAGGCCAATGGAGCCAGTCCGGTTTTCCCCGAAGATGGGATTAGCGTGGGTGGCGGTCGGAACCTCGCTCATGCCAAAGCCTTCCACCAGCTTGCCGCCTGTGATCCGCTCGAATTCGCGCTTGGTGGCGGGAGGCAAGGGGGCCGATCCACTAATACATGCCTCAATACTCGTGAGCTTGAATTTGCCTGCTTTAACATCCGCATGGTTATTGATGGCGTTATACAGAGCAGGCACGCCCGGGAAGATGGTGCAGCGGTAGCTATCGATGCAATCCAGCACCTCGGTGATCTCACGCGGGTTCACCACCAGCACAATCCGCGCCCCAAAGGACGTCGCTGTGCACAGCACCGCCACCAGCCCAAAGACGTGGAACATCGGGATGGCACCCAGGAAAGCATGGCGGGTCCCTGCATTTGGGTTTTTGAATTCCTTGCCAAAAATCCAGGCCCGGCACATCATCGAGTTCACCACCAGCGCCTCGTGCGTGGCCATGGCCGCTTTGGAAATACCCGTGGTCCCGCCTGTATACTGGAAGATGGCCAGGTCGTCTTTGGTCACTTTGACGTCGGGTTTCTGCCCGGCATACTGCTTTAGCAGGTCCTGAAAGGCGTGATCCTGCGGGCGCTTCTCAATGGCGTGGCCTTCTTTTTTCTCTTTCGCGATGGTAAACAGCAACCCAGCCAGCTTGGGCAGGTATTCCTTCACGTTGGTCACGATGATCTGCTTCAGAGGGGTTTCCGGCTGCATGTCTACCACCATGTTGTAGAACAGGCTCATCGTGATGGCGATGGTCGCGCCGGCATCCACAATTTGGTCGCGCATTTTGTCGCGTGGATAGGTGGGGTTCATGGCCACCACCACGCCGCCAGCCTTCAGGATGGCAAAAAATGAGATCACGAATTGCACGGTGTTCGGGAGGACAATCACCACCCGGTCCCCCTTTTGCAGGCCCAGCTTCACCAGCGCCGTTGCCAACGCATCAGAAAGATCATTGATTTCCCGGTAGGTCACTTCGCGCGTGTGGCGGCCCAGGGCGGGCAGTTTAGCGCTGGTGACGGTCATCACATGATCAGGATGAGACAGCGCGCCCTGCACCAGAAATTCGTGAACAGGGTGGTCCGGATAGGGCTGCAAAGTCGCAGGCACGCCCTCGTCGTAGCGCTTTATCCAAGGACGTTCAGCATAAGTAACCACGACAAAAACTCCTCAAAATACCAACTCTTCTGAAAAATGAGCAAACTGGCTACCCCAACCAGGTGCGCCACTGCACCGGGATACGTGCCAACTGCCCTTGTTTATCAACACAGAGGTGACGGGTCTGCGCCGAGACGCACAGCACGCCATCGGACTGGCGATAGATGGCATACCCAAAGGTAATCTGCCGACTCTTGAGTTCCTCGATCCAGCACTGCGCCCGCAGGCTGTCGCCATAGCGCGCAGGCGCCGCATAGCGCACCTGCAAATCGGACACCACCAGATAAAACCCGCTGGCCTCAAACTCGGCGTAGCTGTGGCCCCGTTCCCGGGCATAGTGGCTGCGGGCTTCTTCCAGATAAACAACGTAGCTCGCATGGTGGACTACGCCCATGGCATCGGTTTCAGCGTAGCGCACAAAAAACTCTAGCTCAGACGTAATCCGCTCAGGCAAAGCTGTTTCCATACTTAGAAATGCCTTTATTCTAGCAAAGTTTGACTTTATTCAAATGAGTATTTGCCTAACACAGCTAAGCTGGTGTCGTAGTGCTGGATCACCGCGCCCCAGTCATGGGCTGCGCCAACAGCTTGCAGCGCAGGGCGATAGGCACTTTCGGGCTTGCTGAGCAAGGCCCGCAGGCAGGCCAGCAAGCCCGCCTGGCTTCCATCGTAGAGCAGGTCATGCTGCTCTGGGGGCAACAACCACGGGAAGCTCCCGCGCGCGGGTAGCACCGGGAAGCACCCCATGTAAAGCGCCTCCAGCACACTTACCCCCAGCGGCTCGTTCTGCGCCGGAGCCACAATGACATCGGCGCGGCGGAGCGCCTCCACATAATCGGCGCCCTGCAAGAGGCCCTGCATCACCACGCGGTCACCCAATTCCACGGTTAATTCTGCTTTCAGGCCAGCATACCGCCAGGGGTCCCCCGCCAGGATGACTTCAAAGGGCCAGCCTTCCTGATGCAGTTGACGCAGCACCACGGCAAAGTCCTCCACGCCTTTTTCGTAGGCCCAGCGGTGGCTCCACAAGAGCGTGAGGGGCGCTTGCGGTGGCTGGCGGCGTGGCGGTGGACCAAAGCGCTCGCGCAGATCAATACCACGCGGCAATACCTGCGACCGGGCGGTGATCCGGCTGATGATGTCGGCTGGATAATCCTGGCGATCTGTGACGAAGGCTGCTAGCGAGGTCAAGAAATCTTGCTGGAGGTAGGCGCCGTTAAAACCTACCAGGTCTGCCACGTAGGCCGACATGACGTTCACAAAGCCATCCTGCCAGAGCAACCGATCCCCTGGTTCAGGGGGATAAGTCAGTTGGTTTTCCTGAAAATAGACGGCCAGTGGCACCGCCGCCAGGTGCGGATGGGTCGCCGCCAGAAACAAGGGCGCATTGACCATCCCATTGATCAGCAACAAATCAACCGGCACCAGGCGCGGGCGTTGCGCCAGGAATTCCCGTGCCAGGTGCAAGGCGCCACCATGCAACCGCCAGCGCCAATCGCCGCCGGGCATCGTCAGGAGGGTGAACGTATGCTGGGAGCGCGCCCGATAACTATCAATCCAATCGCGATGGGCGCCTTCGTAGTGGCTTTCAACGTAAAGAATGTGCATCACAGGCCCCTTAGCGCCCGGTTTCGGCTAACACCTGCTGATAAACAGCCAACGTTTGCTGCGCGGTTTTGCGCCAGCTAAATTGCGTGGCACGCCCATGCACCAGGTTAGTTTGTTGCTGGTGCAGGTCGTCCTGGCCCATCAGGGCCAACAGGGCGCCGCCCATCTCGCGGGCATTTTCTGGCTCCACCAGATAGCCTGCATCGCCCACAAGCTCGCGCGTGGCGGGCACATGGCTGGCAACGACGGGCGTTCCGCAAGCCATGGCCTCCAGCAAAGGCAGGCCAAAGCCTTCATAGAGGCTGGGCCAGGCCATCACCCGCGCCGCACGATAGAGCGCAGGCTTATCTGCTTCGTCCACCACCCCCAGCCATTGCACGTATTTTTCGATGTTCAAGGCACGAGCATATGCTGGCAGGTCCGGGAAGCGCGGCCCACCCCATTGCGCTGGAGGCTTGCCAGCCAGCACCAGCGGCACCCCTTCCCCCAGGGCTGGCCCAGCGTAAGTCCAGGCCAGCAGAAGCGTGTTGACGTTCTTGCGCACATCGTAGCCACCAAAATAGAGGGCGAAATCCTCCGGTAGGCCATACTTCTGACGCACAACTGCATCCTGCTGAGGGTCTGGGCGGGGGGTGTAGCGCTCGTCCACCGCCAACCAGGTGAAGGTGATCTGCTTGGTTGGGATGTTCAGGTGGGTTTCGACCTCCGCCTGGCTGGCCGCAGAGAGGGTCAGGATGTGATTGGCGCCCCGTGCGCCCGCAACAATCAGGCTGGTGTATAACCCGGCCAGCAGACCGCCCCGGTATTCTGGCAGGGCCAGCGAGATCACATCCAGCACCGAGACCACCAGAGGAACCGGGCTGCTGAGCGGCGGCCCCCAGTAAGGCACATGCGCCAGGTCTGCGCCAGAACGCCGGACCATCGCAGGAAAAGCACGCTGCTCGAACCAGACCTTGCCAAGATGCCCACCCAGACGCGGCGGCGCCAGCAACACTGTTACGCCTTCGGGCAGCGGGTCCGCGCTGGCATGCGGCAAGATCAGCGTTACCTGGGGGGCATCTGGCAGGCGCAGCAACGCCAGCAGCAAGCCACGCAGATATTGCCCGCTGCCGCTGTAGGGCTGATCCCAGAACCACCCATTCAGCGCAATATGCATCAGTTCCCCTTGGCGTAGCCCTGCGGGTGCGCCTGGTGCCAGGCCCAGGCAGAACCAATGATGTCGCGCAGGTCGGGGTAACGGGGTTGCCAGCCTAGCTCCGCGCGGGCTCGTTGCGCCGAGGCCACCAGGCTGGCCGCATCGCCAGGACGGCGCTCCGTTTCCACCACCGGAAACTCTGCCCCGACCACCTCCTGCGCCACCTGGATCACTTCGCGCACGCTGTAGCCGTGACCATTCCCCAGGTTAAAGGCCATCGCCGGGCGTTCCTCCAGCGCCTCTAGCGAGAGCACATGTGCCTGGGCCAGGTCTTCAATGTGGATGTAATCGCGAATGCAGGTGCCGTCGGGGGTTGGATAATCGGTGCCGAAGATGGCAATGCTGGGGCGCTGGCCCAGGGGCACCTGTAAGGTCAGGGGGATGAGGTGCGTTTCTGGCTGGTGCGCCTCGCCACGGATGGGCTGCCCCTGCTCATCCAGCATGGCACCGCAGGCATTGAAGTAGCGCAGGATAGGCAAAACGCAACCCCTTGAGCTGGGCATACCAGCCAATCATTTTTTCGATCATCAACTTGGTTTCGCCGTAGAGGTTCGCGGGCTGGAGCGGGTCTTCTTCGCGCAGCGGCGCGTCTTTGGCGGCATACACCGCTGCGGTGGAAGAAAACACCAGCTTCCTGACCTCATGCGCCAGCATCACATCCAGTAGCACAGCAGAATAAGCGATGTTGTTCTGGATGTACTTACCTGGCTGTTGCATACTCTCTCCGGCTTCGATGAGCGCAGCAAAGTGAACCACAGCATCAAATTGAAAGCTCTGGAAGAGCACTTCCAGCGCGCTTCGGTCGCCAATATCGCCCTGGATGAAGCGTGCCTGCGCCGGGACAGCTGCCCGGTGCCCCCGCGAAAGGTTGTCATAGACTGCGACTTCGTGCCCATTCCGCAAAAAGTAGGCCGCCGTCGCTGACCCAATGTAACCCGCGCCCCCAGTCACGAGGATGTGCATGTTAGTTCATCTCCATGTAATGCCCAATCCAATGGTGCATGTCCTGGTACATCTTTTCTTCCACCTGATGGACCGTCTCCAGAGGAATCGGCGTCCAGAGTTCGTGGGCCAGGCGTTCTGGACTGCTCAGAATAGCCCGCAGACCGGCCTCACCTGCCGTCCACCCGCGCCCCCAGGATAGGCAACGTCTCGCTGGCGCAGGTTGGGCAAATCTGGCGCGCCACCAGGTCCCGCCAGGCGATCAGATTGTCGTTCGGCAAAAAAGGCGCCAGCCCTGCGGCGTGGCTGCATGCAGGGCATCATAAAAAATTATTGGCCACTGCTTGTAGTCGCGCTCGTCCAGGTAGCAGAGCAACACATGCAACAGCAAATATTTGCTGGCAGCATCGCCCCAATCACGCTGGTAGAACTGCGTGAAGAGCATGTCTTCGCACCAGACAACATCCATGGCCAGGTGCGCCAGGTAGCCCGCCACAAAAGCACGTCCGGCCCCCTGTTCCGCGCGGAGTTGCGGGTAGGCAGCCAGCAAGGCGTCACCGGCGTGTGGTTCCACATGGGCCTGGTATTCAAAAAAATGCGTGGCCTCGCGGCTGTGCCCGCCAGAAACGCGTGCATCGGGCGCCACGTTGCCGAGCAGAAATGCCCCTAACCAGTTGGGGCTCTCCACCTGTTGACGGAAAATCTCTGCCAGGGGCGACTCACTGAGAAAACGATGGGCAGCACGCAGGTGCATAAATGGTGTTGGCATAGTCTGGCATTGTACCTCAGAACCGGGGGGAGTTTAAGCGGCTTTCTGCTGTTTCGCTGACGAGGCTTGCGCGCTGGCCCCCGGTTGATTACAGTATGACCCAGTTTAGAACCAGGCTTCGGCTTGTGGAGTAAGGAATGCGCTCATGAATATTCGACGCGGAATCGCGATGATCCTGTTGATCGTACTGGTGGGCGCTTTAGCCCCCCTGGCCAATGCCCAGAGCCTTCCAGGGGTGGGCGCCGATCTTTATTATCTGGCCCCAGACAGTGCCGGACTGGCGCAACTGTGGCGCCTGGGCCAGGATGGAACGCCTACCCAGCTCACCGAGGCAGAAGGGGGCGTCGCCGCTTATGACGTTGCCTTTGATCGGCGCACCGCCTATGTGGTGGAAGGCGAAAACCGCGCCCTGCTGGTGAATGACAACACCGTGACCGGAGGCCCGCTCGATGCGGAGGGGGTACGCGTGCAGGACCTGGCTTTTTCGCCAGGGGCCACGCAGCTCGCGGTGGTGGCCGTCAGCGCAGATGGCAGCCCCAACCCCGCTGAAGGGCTCTGGCTGTTCAACTTAACCACCCAGAGCTGGACCCAGCCCCTGCCCAGCACCCGTGAAGAAGCCTCGGCGCAGGTGGTGCAGGCGGTGCAGTGGTCCCCGGCGGGCGACCGCCTGCTGATTGACATGGATTTTGCACAGACCAGCGGCGTCGGCTTGCTGAGCCTGACCACGGGCGATCTGTTGGTCTTTAACTTACAGGGCACCAATGGCGCCATTGATGAACGCGGCTACGGTCGCGCGACCTGGACCAAAGACGCCTCTGCTTTTGTGTTGAGCAACGTTCCGCAGGCTGTGGCAGGCACAGGCTATCAGCTTTCGGCCAACGATTATACGCAAATCGCCTTGCTGATGAGCGCAGACCTGGCTGCCCAGTTTTATCTTTCGCACCCTCACCTGCTACGCGAAGGCTACCTCTACCTGCGCCGCGACCTGCTCAATGCGGCCCCCAACACGGAAGTCTGGCAGGTGCGCGGGACCAACGCCACCCAGGTTGGCAGCTTTCCGCTGAACGATTTTGCCGAAGTTGCCTGGGCGCCGCTGGGTAACGCGCTGGTGGTCACTGTGAGCGCTGATGGGCAGTTCGGGCGCCCCGACTTTGCTGGTGCGCGGGGCAACAGGCAGCTTTGAAGAAGCCCCGCTCAGCGTGGAGCAGCTGCGAGCCCCGCAATGGCAGGCGCCCTTCCCGCCGCCGGTGGATACCGCCAGCGTTTCTGGCCTGGTGGTCACCGAACCGATTGTGGATAGCGCCAGCACCGCCGAGGCGCCCATCTTTAGCCTGAACGCCCAGTGGAACCCGACAGAAGGCATCTCCTCCTATCGGCTGACCATCAACCCTGCTCTGGCAGGCTTTACCGACTACACCATTGAAGGCACGGCAGCGCGGCTTTCTGGCCTAGCTTGCGGCACCACCTACACCCTGCAAGTCAGCGGCGCAGAAACCAACGTCACCTCGCCCGTAACCAATGTGCGTATGCCCGCCTGTGATGCCGCTGTAGCAAGCACCCCAGGTGCCGAAACCGAGGCCACCCAGCCCGCTGGCACAGAAGGCACCGAGGGAGAAGCGGTTGACCTGGGCAACCCGGCAGGTTTTGAGGAACCCACGGAGGAGCCCATCGGCCCCGCCACGGTCGTGGACCTGACTACCAGCGAGCTGGCCCCCAGCACCACCCTGGCCGACGGCACCGTGCTCTATGGTACGACGCTCACCTGGACCCGCCCCAGCCAGGCATTTGACCTCTATTTGCTACAGGTCGATCCGCCGATTGGCGTGAACCAGCGCTCGGTCTTCCCGATTCGCAATGATCAAGCCACCGTGATGGTACCGCTAACGGACCTGGTATGCAGCGTTGAATACACCCTGCACGTGCAAACCCTGGCCGAAGATGGCCAGACCGTGCTGGCGACTTCTCCAGACACGTGTTTGCGCCCGTAGCTGCCCCATAGGGGCCGGCTCCGGCTTTAA
>JAAUUD010000214.1 GCA_012031655.1 Anaerolineae bacterium
GCCTCCGGCAGAATATCGAAGGGCAACACCACATAGATGGCAATCGCCACCAGTTGCAGGCGCACCACCACGGGGGTGCGTGGATCGCCTACCAGGCGCAAAGCCAGCGCCAGCATATCCGGCAGCAGCAGCACCACATCCGAGATGGCGCCTGCGCCGCGCGCTTCCAGCCAGCTTTCCAATTTGGTGCGCCATTTTTCGTAGCCAGGCAACCAGCGCCCCTCGTGTTCTGGCTGCTCAGCGGCATCGTCAGCGCGATACTGCACCAGGGATTGTCCTTCGAGGGGGTCTGTGGCGCTATAGGGCGGGGTTTGTTGGTCAGTCATCGGTCTTCCTCTTCATATATAGTCCGTGCAGCAACGCTCAGGGGCGGGCCTCCTGAAGCATCGTTTCCAGCAGTTGGCAATGGCGCTTTTGAGAGCGCAAGAGAGCAAAAAGCAAAACCAGCGCCACCCTACCCAGGAACACCGCCCCAACGGAAGCGTTGAGGTGCGCACTGCCATTGTTGTTGATGGTACCCCTGGCGCTTGTTTCCAGAGGGGAGGGTGTTTCGAGCATGCGTCGCGGTCCTTTGGCTTCCAGACGAGCGTCTGAATCTATTGTAAACGTCCAGGGCCGCTTTGCGCTACTCCTCCTGGCTACTCTAGGGACCCATCCCAGATGCGCAGGTTGTCAAACAGCACTTCAATCGGCTCGCCCGCATCAAAAGAACCGATGGCCAACCCGGCATAGCCACTGCCATAGCGCTCGTCGCGGGTCTCCATCACAAACTCGCCGTTGACGTACAACGCCAGGTAATCGCCCACGCACACGGCCAGCAGGGTGTTTTCGCTGCGTCCTGTGTTCACATGGTCACTTTCCCCTTCTGCCAGAAACTCGACCGTATCGCCCTCGCCACGCCCGATGGCCGCCAGGCCGTTGCCGCCCACCACAAAGTAGTAGCCATCGCCATTGTTGCTGGGGTCCGCCCGGCACATCACCCCATAAGCGTTCTCCGGCGCGCTGGATTGTTGCTGCGCGGTTACTTCCAGAATGACATCGCTGTGGGTGGTTTCGTTGAGGCCCCAGATAAAGCCAGACCCCCCCGCGCTGGCCCGATATTGGCCGCCCTCCACGCCCAGCGCGATGTTTTGTTCCTGGGCGGTAAAGCGTTCCCAACTGGACAGATCATCGAAAGGTTCCTCCAGCAGGAGGGCGCCCTGGCGGTAGGTTTCATCTGGGCCACTGCCGAACACATTGCACCCCGCCACCAACAAGGCCAGCCCCAGGATCAGCGTCCGTCGCATGATTTTCTCCTCCAACGGATTAAAAATACATCAAACCGTTTTAATGCCTTTGCAAATCGACAAGCCCCGCCAACCCGCGTACACTGAGAGCAAGAATACAGCTTTGAGGAAAATAATCATGGGCTTTGAGCCGCTCTCGCCGCAGACATTGCGGTTTTTCTCCATCCTGGTGGTGGAAGATGACCCCATGCTCAACGACCTTTACACCCGCGTCCTGAAACATAAGGGACTGTCCGTGAAGAGCGCCACCAGCCTGGCGGAGGCCCGCCAACGCCTGGCCAACTTTGCGCCGGACCTCATCATCCTGGACCTGGGCCTGGGGAACGATGCAGGCGAGCAAGTGCTGGACCTGCTCAGGCTGCCGCAACTGCGCCATGTGCGGGTGATCGTGGTTTCTGGCCATGCTTTCGACCCGCGCCGCCTGCCCAATCGGGAACAGGTGGAATATACCCTGCTCAAGCCGGTAAGCCCGCGTCAACTGGCGGAACTGGTGCAGGAACACGCCGAAAAACGCCTGCTCGCGGTCTAAAACACCCGGCGCACCAGCGGCACCAGTTCCTGCGCGCTACGGATGGGCGTCTTGCAATCCAGCAACAGGTAGCGGCCTTCTTCGCGAGGGCGGGCATGGGTGGCGCTGGCCAGCCGAAAATGCCGCTCGTTGACCACCTCGTAACCCCCTTTGTTCACCTGAATATGCCCGCTCACGGCCACCCGTTGCGGGGTGATCATGCCCACGCTGAGCGCATCCAGATAGCGCTGGCAGATCTGCTCGTAGGCGCTGGGGGTCAGGCTGCGTTCGTTCTGCGTAAAGAGGAAGTCCCACAGCACGCTAAAGCGCGCATCCCGTTCCGAAATAAACAGGGCACGCATCAGATGCGGGTAGCGGGGGTCATCCGGCCCTTCGACCGCCAGATATTGGCGCGCCAGTGCAGCATAAGAATTGCCCGAAATCTGGGCGTAGGTGTCGTAGACCTGGCCAATATCCGGTTGCTGGGCCAGGCTCTGGTCGGCGTCGCGCAGCAATTCCTCGTGGTCAAAGCGGCGCAGGCGCCCCGCTCGGTTAACAGAAGCTTCGTCCGGCCCGGCGTGGGTGAAGAGCACTCCGGCAGTGGTGCGCAAGGCAAAGGGCAGGCTCTTGAACCAGGCGATGACCTCTTCTCGATGGCTCCCCAGGCTGTGTTCAAAGCGCGGCGTAAACTCCAGGTCCCCCTTGGCCAGCGAAACGCCATAAATATGCGGCATTTCGTGGTTGCCCAGCAGCATGATGATCTCATCTTTGCCCAGCTTGCTTTGCAAAGCCATCACCCGTTGCACCATGGCCAGGCTCTGGTCTTCCGTCGCCGCGCCATAGCCGTGGATGAGGTCGCCCAGCAGTAGCAGGCGGTCTGCTTCGCCAACATCCCGCAATGCCAGGAAGGTTTCCACCACGCGCTCGAACACCTCACCATCGCCGTGCAGGTCGCTTACGACCATCATCGTGCCGGTGCTTATGTTCAGATAACGATCCACCTGCATGGGCCGCCTCTCCTCCTTATCAGAACTTGTAGTGTAACACAGCTTGGCAGCATTGACGGCATCTGGCTAGGCACCTGGCACGCGCCGCCGCGCCACCAGAAACCCAATCGCGTCATGTGCTGGATTCCGCACGCTACGCGCTGCAAACCCTTGCTGCTCCAGAAAAGCAACCAGGTCCAGATGGTTGTAGGGCGTCACGCCGTTGTGGTATTCCAGGCAGATATGGTCGATTTTAGCCAGGGTGGCCGGGCTGGCCTGCATCAAAATCTCGTATTCTGCCCCTTCGGTGTCAATCTTCAAGAACTGACAGCGGGCCACCTGCGCTGCTTCGAACAGCGATTCCAGGCTGTGCCCCGGCACGCGGAGCGCACCTGCTTCGGGTTGGGCGGTGCTATGCCGCACAGCCACCCCGCTCCCCAGCGCCAGGCGTTGTTCGCCCGGCACGGCCCCCACCGCCGCCGCGATCACCTCCAGATTGTGCACGTTGTTTAGCTGAGCGTTACTTTGCAGCAACGCCAGCGACTCTGGAAAAGGTTCCACGGCAATCACCCGCGCCCCCGGCAAGCGTCGTGCCACCGAAACCGCAAAATCCCCCAGCGCCGCCCCGATGTCCACAACGGTCCAGCCATCCTGAACAGGTACGCTGTGCCGCTCGTAATCCCGATCCAGGCAGGTTTCCTTGATGATCCAGATATCCATGCGGTTGCGCACTGCAAAACGGGTGCCATCGTGCAGGGTAATCTCAAAGGGCGCAGGCGGTGGCCACCCTGCAAAGGCCCGCAACAGGCGCCCGCGTTCCCGAATGCTGCCGAGCAGGGTTGGGATAGAGCGCAAGTAATACCACCATCGGCTTAAGATCAAGGCGTTTTCATCCTGTTTTCAGGTTTCCAGAACCTTTCGCACGGCCAGAAACCTCACATTTGTCTGCTGAGCATGATACAATGAAGTTCAAAGTTAGTTTACTGGAAAACCTGCGAATGATCTCGGTAGAAACCGCCAAAGCCCTGAAGGCAGCCGGGCTGGTCTGGGTCCCCGCCCAGCACGATTTTTCGCTGTCCCGGTCGAAGATTTGGACGAGCGCTATTTTGTCATCAGCGATATCTCGGTATTGGTCGAGGAAATGAACCAGCAGGCCGCCATCACGTTTAATGGCACCGCAGAATGGGCCCTGGATTATTTGATCGTTGCGGATGCGGTGTGGGTGCCCAGCGAAGCCCAGTTGCGGGCCTTGCTGGAGCAACGCCTGATGCTGGCCGGAGGTGCCCAACCGCTCATTATGCTCTCCACCACCTCAGATGGCTACCGCTGTAGCATCCAATGGGGGCCAGAAATCCACCATTTTGACGCTTTTGGCGCCGGCGAAGCTTACGCAGCTGCTTTACTGGCCGTCCTCCAGCGCCCTGCCCCAGGTAAATAAACAAGCCGTGCTGGACTCGCAGCACCTCTCCGGCCCCGCCGAAGCGGTACACCGCGCCTTGCTGGCCGGTGTACCCGGGATTGTTGCCTCTTTTGATGCAGCAGGGCGTGTGCTCTTTTTCTTTAGCGAAAACCTGCCCGGCAGCCAGCTAGACGACGCCGCCCAGATTGGCCGCCACCGGGATGAGCTGCTGCCGTCTGCGCATCATGCGCCGGTCAAAGCCGCCTTTGACCAGGTTTTGCCACAGGCGCCCTGCCGAAGTTGAGGCCCAGGGCCTCAACGGGCGCTGGTACCAGACCCGCATCATCCCCGTGTTTGACGAAGGCCGTGTGGTGGCCGCTACCAGCCTGACCCTGGATATCCACGCGCAGAAGGACCTCGAACGCAGCCTCCAGCGCCAGCGCGATTATCTGGAAACGCTTAACAACATGACGCTCGACCTGCTCGAGCGCCTGAACATTCGCGAAGTGCTGCACGCCCTGGTGGAAAAAGCCCTGCACATCCTGCAAGCGGACCAGGGCGCTATCTTCCTGCTCGCCGACGATGGCGAAGCCATGGAACAGGTCGAAGCCACCCCCCACCTGGAGCCGCGCCAGGGGCAACGTTTGCGGCGTGGCGAGGCCGTCGCTGGGCGGGTGTGGGTGCAGGGCCAGATGTTGACTGTCGAAGATTATGCCACCTGGGAAGGCCGCCACCCGGACCCCATATACGACAGCATGCACTATACGGTGGGGGTGCCCATCAAGATTGATGATGCTGTGGTGGGCGTGCTGGTGATGGGCATTCAGGCGGTGGGGCGGCAGTTCGATGCAGAAGAAATAACCCAGCTACAGGACTTTGCCCGCCTGACCGCCGTAGCCATTGATAACGCTCGCCTTTATGCCCAGGTCCAGGACGAGCGCGCCGCGCTGGAAAGGCGCGTGGCCGCCCGCACCGCTGAGCTGCATACCCTTTCTGAGATCAGCCAGGCCCTGAGCCGCGCCCCGGATGAAACGGCCATGATGATGGCCCTGGCCCAACCCGCCATCGAAGATGGGGTCGATTCCGTGGCCCTGTATTACATTGATGTCGATGCCTACGGCACGCCGGAGTGGTTCACGCTCACCGCAATCTGGCGCCGCGCCCCGGATGACGCCGCCATGCCGATTGGTGCGCGCTTTTACATCCCGCAATTCCCCGCCTTCGACCTGCTCCTGCAAAACCCAGACCAGCCACTCTTTCTGGAAGACATCGCCCGCGACCCGCGTCTTGACGACATCACGCGCTCGCTCTTCCTGCTCTTCACCACCAATGCCCTCTTGGGCGTGGCGCTAACGCAGGGCGGCGCCTGGGTGGGGGCCATTGTTTTTTCCTGGTTCTACAAGCCGCACTATTTCAGCGAGCGGGAACACGCCATCTATCATGCCCTGCCCGCCCTGGCAGCCCCGGCCTTTGCCAACTACCGCCGCCACCGCGAACAGCAACGCGCCCAGGTCGATACGCTCTATGCCCTCAGCCAGGCCATCAGCGCCGCCCCCAGCGAAGAAGCCCTGCTGCACCGCCTGGCAGAACCCCTCCACCGCTTCGCCGTGGAAAGCATGAGCTTCTACACCGTGGAAGGCGATAGCCAGGAGGCACCACAAGCCATTCGGCTGCTTTCTGTATGGCGGGCACCAGGCATCAAGCCCCGGGTGTCCCCCGGCCAGCGCTTCGACCTGGCCCAGTTTCCTTCCACCCATGCCCTCACACAGCCCCCCTACGAGCCCCTGCTCATCGAAGACCTGGGCAACGACAGACGCCTGGATGCCAACGTGCACGCCGTGCTGAAGGACCTGGGCCTGCAACGCCTGGCCTTTGTGCCCCTGGCGCGGCGGGAACGCCAGGTCTGGAGCGGCTTACTGGTGCTGGGTTGGCGGCAACCCGCGCCGTTTTCCGAAGCAGAGCAAACCGTCTACACCGCGATGCCGGCCATGGTTTCGCCCGTGCTGGAGAACATCCTGCTGGTGCGCGA
>JAAUUD010000215.1 GCA_012031655.1 Anaerolineae bacterium
GGGACCGTGGGGGCAGGCGCGGCCCTGGGCCTGCGCCAGCTTCAGCGGCGCGGCTATGTGGAGGGCACCGGGGCGCATTGGCGGCTAACAGCTCTGGGCGCCAGCGTGGCGAGCCGCGAGGCGCATAACCAGGCCCTCTGGGATGCCTACCGCCAGTTTGGCTATGCGCTGGACCTGCCCCTGGTGCACGAAGAACCCACCCGCGACATCCACGAAGTGCTGCCGCCGCGCGTGGTCGAATCTCTGGAACAGCAATTGATGAAAGGCAGTGGTGCCCGATGATTGCCCTGGAACGCGCCCTGATTGACCTGTTGCTGAACATCGTCTCGCGGGAGCAACTCAACGCTTTTCTGCGCGACCCGCAGACCACCGCCACGCTCATCGCCATGTTTATCGCGGTGGCGGGCGCCTTGCTGGGCAACTTCCTGCTGCTGCGCGGGATGGCGCTCACCAGCGATGCCATCAGCCATACGGTGCTGCTGGGCATTGTGGTTGCCTTTCTGGTGATGACCGCGCTGCTGGGCCAGGCCCCGGACCTGACCTCCCCCTGGCTGATCATCGGCGCGGCGGGGGCGGGTGTGGCAACGGTCGTCCTCACCGAACTGCTCTACCGCTCCGGGTTGGTGCGCCAGGATGCCGCGCTGGGGCTGGCTTTTCCGCTGCTCTTTGCGGTCTCCATCATCCTGGTTTCGCGCTATGTGGATCATGTGCACCTGGATGAAGATGCGGTGATGGTGGGCGAAATTGGCATGGCCTGGGCCAACACCAACAACCACTGCCTGGCCAATTGTCAGACCGTGACCATCTCGCCCCAGGACGAAGCCGCCACCCTCACCCGCCAGTGCACCAACTGCCGCACGCTGGGCATCTCCCCGCGAGACCCCGCTGCCGAGTTTACGGAAATCTGCACCAACTGCGGCACCTATTCCCCCGGCGAAGCCTTCCAGGCCGGGCTGCTGGAAGCCGAACCCGCCCTGGTCTTCTGGCCGCGCTCGCTGACGGTCACCGCGCTGATGGCGCTGCTGAGCCTGGCCTTTGTGGCGTTGCTCTTCAAGGAACTCAAGCTGGCGACTTTTGACGCGGGCCTGGCGCGTGCGCTCGGTTTTCGGCCTGGGGCGCTGCACTACGCGCTGATGCTGATGGTGAGCCTGGTGGCGGTGGGCGCCTTTGATGCGGTCGGCTCCATCCTGGTGATTGCCTTCTTCATCATTCCTCCGGCGGCGGCCTCCCTGCTAACGGATCGGTTTTCGGTGGGGGTGGTGCTGGCGCTGGCGCTGGGGAGCCTGGCGCTGGCCGCCGGGCAAGCCCTGGCCCGTGCCGATTCACGCTCGGTATGGGCAGTGTTGGGCGTGCTGGGGCTGGCCGGGGCTTTCCTCACGCTGCCGCCGCTGGCCGCGCTCCTGATCCGCGACCGACTAAAAGCCCTGCTGCTACAAAGCGCGCTGATTGGCGGCCTGGCTGCCTGGAACGGCTATGACCTGACGCGCGGCGATCTGTTGGGCCTGGTGGAACTGCCCGCGCTGCTGGCAGCGCTTAATCGGGGGCTGGGGCTGGACCTCCCCGAAAGCTGGGATTCGTCGATTTCGGCCTCGCTGGTGCTGATGATGTTTTTCTTCTTTGTGGCCACCTGGGTGCTTTCGCCGCAAAGCGGGTTGGTCTCTACGCTGCTGCGCCGGGGGCTGCAACGCCACCACTTTAATCAGCAGGTGGTGCTGGGCCACATTTACCACCACCACGCAGCGGTCAACGCCCAGGCAGAACTCACCGCCGATGCGCTCTACCAGCATTTTGAGTGGTCGCCCAAGCGCACCCGGCGCATCCTGGCCGCGCTCGAAGCCGCGCAACTCATCGAAACGCGGGCTAACCAGGTGCACCTGACGCCCGCCGGAGCCGAACGGGTGCGGGCTTTTCGGCAACAAGCCCTGGGCCAAACGGCGGAAGCCGGTGTTTTTTAGGCTGTGGGGGAGGTTACAACGCGGGTTGGGGCGCTGGCTGGCGGATGCGGCGCACGGCGACCCACAACCACAGCACCACCAACGCGCCCACCAGCAGCATGAGCGCAGGACCCAGGCTGTCTACCGAGGTGAAGTTGGTGTTGGCCTGGCCAATGTTGCAATTGCTGGATGAATTGCCGGAGCTCCAGCACAATTCCACGCGATGATCGCCCAGGCCGGGGGTATCCCAGCTCCAGCTATACGGAAAGCTCTCGGTCTGGCCAAGCTCCAGGGTGGGCACGCTGACCGGACCGTGGGTGTGCACCACGTTATTGCCAGGATCATAGATGAAAAAGCGCAGGTTGCTGTTGTTGCCGATGACGCGCACCTCGGCGGAGATGAGCACGGGGTTCTGGCCGCTGGGGGTCAGGGAAACAACCTCACCATCGCCCGCCGCCCGCACCGGGCCCGCCAGCCACAGCGCCAACCCCAGCAGGCAGCTCAGCCAGAGGCAACGCATGGGCGAAACCTTCCGGCTGCCTGGCATGGCGCTAATCCTGTGCCGCCCCCGACGAAGCACTGGCTTCGGCAGGGACATCCTGATCCTGAAAAGTGACCTCAATGAGCAACTGTCCCAGGTGCAGGCGGTCGCCGCTGTGCAGCAGGCAGTTTTTATACTGCTTCAGGCGCACGCCATTCACAAAGGTGCCATTGCTGCTGCCCAGGTCGATCAGCTCCAGGATGTTATCGTTGGTGCGCTTGATCACGGCATGGTGCCGACTGACGCCCAGCGCATAGGCATCGTAGGGCGTGAGGTCCAGAAAGAATCCCTCAATCACGGCCACGTGCGGCGAGTTCCGGCCCAGGTAGAGCGGCTCTTTCAGCGTAAAAATAGCCTTGTGCCGCAACCCAAAGCGCAGTTCCAGGCGATTGTTTACAAAGCTCGCCGCATGGCGCGAGATGTTCGTGAACCCGGTGGCACGGTCGCCCAGGCGCTCGTTCATCCAACGGCCAAAGTCCCCGTCAAAAAATTTGTAGGTGGGGGCGTCCGAGGATTCCTGGGAGACAGTTCCTTTTGGGGCTGGATCAGTCATAGAGGCCTTACCTGACTATACACGGCTGAGATCACTGGCATGGTATGCCTATCCTATTTAGCCTATCCTATTTATAGGAGAAGAACAAACATGCCTGAATACCCATAGCATAGCACAGCACAGATGAGCATCAAGCAAGATGGCTCAAGTGGCCCATTAAAAATACCCAGCAGAGCTATTCAGGGGCGATGCAGCCCCGCTTATGGAGAAACGCAAACAGACGGAAATGATTTCCCCCCTCTCCCAAAGTTGGGCTGAGGGGGTGGGGTGAGGAGCTTATGCTACGGAATTGAATCCGTTGCTCCATTAGCCAGCAAAAGCCTGCCCTGCCCAGGTCACCTCGATGCGGGTGCCCTCTCCGGGGCTGCTCCACAGGTTGAACTTCCCGCCCACGTGGCGCGCGCGCTCTCGCATGGTGTTCAGGCCAAAACCCATCGAGCCGCTCTTGAGGTCAAAGCCTTTGCCGTTATCCTGAATGACCAGCGTAAAAAAGCCGCCGTGATAGCCACAGCGCACGGTCAACTGCGTGGCCTCGCTGTGCCGAATGACGTTGCTCAGCGCCTCCTGAGCCAGCCGATAGAAGGTAATATGGGCATCCGCCGACAAGTACAACTCCTTTAGCCCCTGCCAATCGAGTTCCATGCGCATGAGCTTACGCCCCTGCAAGCCCCGGCACAGGTTCTCCAGCAGGGTGAAGAACGAGGCGCGCAAAATCGATTCCGGACGCATCTCCAGCAGCAGGGTTTGCATCTCGGCCAGCGCCGCCCGGTTGAGGGTGGTCACCTCATCCGCATACAGCGCGACCTTCTGCGGGCTGCGCTGCGCCACCTTGCCCAGCACCTCGGCCCGCACCACCGAGGCAAAAAGCATCTGCTTGACGGAATCGTGCAGGTCCCGCGAGAGCCGCTCGCGCTCCTCGATGGCGGCCAGCGCCGGATCTCCTCAGTAAGCTTCACGCGCTCGATGGCATGGCCGCAATAATCCGAGAGGGTGATGAGGAAGGTCCGTTGCGCCTCGCTGAACGCCTGCGGGGTGTCAAAGCCCAGGCCAATCACGCCCAAAATGTCCTCATTTATGTTGAAGGGCAACACGGCCCAGGCCTGGTGCTGTTCCACCAGCGCCAGGTTCGGCGTGGTTGGGATGACCTGCTCTCGTTCTTCCAGATTGCGCATCCAGAGGTGGCGGCGTTCGCGCACGGCCAGGGCGATTGGCGCGGTGGGGTGCTCCAGCGGGATGCGCTTCCACTTCTCCACCACCCACTCTGGATAGCCCACCGAGGCCACGATTTCCAGCGCGCTTCATCCTCGGTGAGCAGCGCCACGGTGCCCCCTACCCCGCCCAGCACCCGCAACCCCTCCTGAATAATCACCTCGGTGACTTCCTGTGGCGTTACTGCGCTGGAAAGGGCCGCCGCCAGGTTTTGCAGCAGGCGCCCGCGTTCTTCGTTCTCTTTGCGCTCCCGAATATCAACGCCAATGCCCACCTGCCGCCCATCCGAAAGCTGGATGTTGGCCCAGGAACTGGCGATGGGGGTCCCGTCGCGTGCGGTCATGGTGAAGTCGCGCCAGCCCGGTTCCAGCGATTGCATGTATTCCCGCACCGCCTGGCGATAGTCGGGGTCCGGGTAGACCGCCGCCATCAGGTCAATTTTTGCCGCTTCCTCGGTGCTCCAGCCGGTCAGGTGCTCGAAGGCCTTGTTGAGGTACAGAATTTGTGTGGAAGGCTGGTAGATGGTGATCATCACCGGCAAGAAGTCGATGAGCTGTTCCAGCACTTCGTGCTGCTGGCGCAGGGCTTGCTCTTGCAGGCGGCGCGGCGTCACATCCGTAAACAGGATGGCGAAGCGCAGGCTTTCGGCAGAATCCACCGGGAAGGCATAGCCTTCGAACCAGCGCCCCATCACCTCCGAGCCTTGCGTAAAGCGCGTGGGCTGCCGCTCCAGCGCCACCCCCGCATAGAGCGCGAACCATTCCGGCTCCAGGTCTGGCAGCAACGCACGCGCGGTCTTGCCCTGGGGCCGCTCCAGGCCAGTGTGCCGGATGAACATCGGGTTGACTTCCAGAAAACGGTAGTCCACGGGTTGGCCCTGCGCATCCAGCACCATCTCGCAGATGCACAGACCCTCGTCAATCGTGTTGAACAGCGACCGGTACTTATATTCTGAGGCGCGCAGGGCTTCCTCGGCTTGTCTGCGGTCGGTGATGTCCAGAATGGAGCCGATGTAGCCCAGGAAGTCGCCCGTGTCGTTATAGCGCGGTTGGGCGGAATCCAACACCCAGCGATAGTGACCGTCCTGGCGCCGCAACAGGTACTCCATACGAAAAGGCTCGCGGAACTTGTTGGCGGCCAGAAAGGTCTGCTCGGCGCGCTCTTGCTGGTCCGGGTGAACTGCCTCCAACCAGCCATATTCCAGCCCGGTGCCGTCTGGCTGCCCGGTGAAGGCGTACCAGCTCTGGCTGAGGTAGGTGCAGCGGCCCTCGGGTTGGCTCACCCAGATCATCACCGGGGCGTGGTTCGCCATGGTACGGAAGCGCGCCTCGCTCTCCCGAAGGGCGGCTTCGGTTTCTTTGAGGGCGTGAACATCGGTCGCGGTGCCATACCACTTGACGCGCTCCCCCGGGCCGATGGCCACCGGCACGGCCCGGCTGATGTGCCAGCGGAAGCTGCCATCGGCCATCTCCAGGCGGTGCTCGCACTCATAGGGCTCCAGGCGAGCCACTGCCGCTTGCCAGGCTGCCAGGGTGTGTTCGGCATCGTCCGGGTGCAGCACAGCTTGCCAGGTGTAACGGCCATCCAGCCGGGGCTGAATGCCTTTGTAGCTCACGGCCCGGCTGTTGTAGTAATCGACATCAGCGGCAGAATTGGCGGTCCAGACCAGTTGCGGCATGGATTCTGCCATGTTCTGGAACTGGTCGCGGGCCAGGCGCAATTGGGCTTGCACCTCTTTGGCCTCGCTCACGTCTTGAACGGTGCCCACCAGCCGCACCGCCTGGCCGCCCTCAAAAAAGGTCTGGCCGGTGGCGTGCACCCAGCGCATCTGGCCGCCTGTGCGGTGCTGAACGCGATATTCCACGTCGTAGCGCCCGTCACCGGCGGGGTCCAGCGCACGGTCGACCGCCGCCTGGGTCAGGGCGC
>JAAUUD010000216.1 GCA_012031655.1 Anaerolineae bacterium
CGGGCGGATCGGCTGGACGAAGAGGTGGTCGCGGCGCTGGCCGAGATGGGCTGCTACCGCCTTTGGAACGGCTCCGAGAGTGGCTCGCAGCGCGTGCTGGACTTCATGCAGCGTAAGGTGGTGGTCGAAGAAGTGCAGCAGGTGACGCACCTCTTGCAGCGGCATGGCATCGAGGCGGGCATGTTCATCATGCTGGGCTACGATGGCGAGGGCGTGGCAGACATCGAAGCCACCGTGGAGCACCTCAAAATTGCCAACCCGGACGTGTTCCTGACGACGGTGGCGTATCCCATCAAGGGCACGGCGTACTATCATGCGGTTGAAGATCGCATTATCGCGGATGGCCCCTGGGAGGCACGCAGCGACCGTGACCTGAACGTGGCCGGGCGGCACTCGCGGCGCTTTTATGCCTTTGCTACGCGCTGGATGGTCAGCGAGGTGGCCCTGAACCGCGCCCGCCACAAGGGTGGGGCCAGCCTTTCGCAACGGCTGAAGTGGCGCCTCAGCAGCACGCTGGGGCGGGCCGGGATGCACCTGACCGCTCATGAAATCGAAGGCGCCTAGCCGATGGAAATCCGTGTGGTGGGGGCAGGGGAGGCAACGCTCATCATGCAGATGGGCCAATTGCTGGTGGATGGCTTCCGCGAAATGGCACCAGACGACTGGAACACCCTGGAAGAAGGCCAGGCCGAGGTGTTGGACGTGGTGGAACAGGGCTTTGCCCTGGCCGCGCTGGAAGGCGAACGCGTGCTGGGCTGGATCGGCGGCTTGCCAGAATATAACGGCAACGTCTGGGAGCTGCATCCCTTGGTGGTGGCCCCGGGCGAGCAAGGGCGCGGCATTGGGCGGGCGCTGGTGGGGGTCTTTGAGCAGCAGGTGGCCCAGCGTGGTGGCCTGACCGTCTTCCTGGGTACGGATGACCAGGCGGGTTGGACCTCGTTGGCGGGCGTGGACCTCTACCCGGATCCACTCGGCCACCTGGCGCAACTCCAGAATGTGGCGCGCCATCCGTTTGCGTTCTACCAGAAGCTGGGCTATGCGCTGGTGGGCGTTGTGCCAGACGCCAACGGGCCAGGCAAGCCCGATATTTTTATGGCCAAACGGGTGGGCCTTCCTCCACCAGGCTAAGCGCTTCGAGCAGCACACTGGCAGAAAGGCTGGCGTCCTGCTGCGCCAGAAAGGCAATAGCGCGCTCCTGAAAATCAAACATGCGGTACTTCACCCCGAAGCGCTGGCCCACCGTATCTGTCATCAGGCGGGCCAGGCGGTTGTAGCTCTGGCCATAGAGCACCGCCCAGCCAAAGTTCGGGTGGCGCAGGTAGCTGGCATAGCGGATGACCGCGGCCAGGGGCACGCGCACCCGGCCCATCTCGCGAATATCAAAAATCAGGTGGACCGGCGGCTGGCCGGTGCTGAACATGGCATTGAGCGCCTGCCGTTGCTCGATGTGATCTTCTAGCATAATGTCGTCCTGTGGTTTGGAGAGGATCACGCGCCCCGGGATAAGCCAGCGGCGCACGATGGGCATAATTCACCGGGTCCTGTTCCGCATTACACTATTTTGCCTTCCTTCAGCCTAAACGAAGTCGCCGCGTGATGCAAATATCAGCCGAGCGGCAGGCACCTGCCGGGCGCTGTGGTTGATTTTGCCCGCCTTCTACGGTAGCTTAGGGACAGCCCGATGATTTGCTGTGAGTGCTAAACTGGATGGAGTGAATCAATGAAAATGAACATGTTGCGGCGCTGGACGCTACTGGGGTTGATCGCCCTGCTAGGGGTGCCGTGGATGCCCAGCGCCGCCCAGGAGCTCCCGCTGAGCCGCACCACCGCCGAAGTGGATGTGCGCGCTTGCCCCTCCCTGACCTGCGATGTCCTGTTTGATTATCCGGCCAATGCGCCCCTGGTGGTCGAAGAAGTGGTCTCGGGGGATGAAGTGGCGGGCGATAGCCAATGGGTGCGCTTTACGGATAGCCTGCGCCAGGTGAGCGGCTACATCCCGCTGAGCCTGACGGATGATTACGCGCCGCAACGCTGGCAGACGCAACCGGTGGTGCCGGAAATCAGCGAGACAGTCCGCGAAATCTACCAGCGCGGCCTGGAACTGGGCAATAACCCAGCGGCCTTCTCCAAGGTGGGCGATTGCCAGAACGTCTCGTCGTTCTTCCTGGCCCAGTTTGACCGCCCCGAAGAATACGCGCTGGGCGAATATGCGGCCCTGCAAGGCACGATTGATCATTTCGCTGGTTCCTGGGAGCGCACCAGCGCCGCTGTGGACAACGGTTTTAATGTGGCTTCGGTGCTTTCGCCTTTGTGGTCGGACCCGGCAGTCTGCGAGGCGGGCGAAACCCCGCTGGAGTGCGAATATCGCCTGCATCGCCCCTCGATTGTGATCATCAGCATGGAAACCTGGTGGGGGGGGCGCCCGGCGGAAGAATACGAAGCCTACCTGAGCCAGATCGTGGAATTCTGGATTGAGCACGGCGTGGTGCCGATCCTGGGCACCAAGGCTGATAACCTGGAAGGCGACCACGGGCTGAACCAGGCCGTGGCCCGGGTGGCCAATTATTATGACATCCCACTGTGGAACTTCTGGCTGGCGGTGCAACCCTTGCCCAACCATGGCCTGACGGTGGATAACTTCCACCTGACCTTTGCCCGTAACTTTTTTGATGATCCTAACCGCCTGCAATTTGGCTGGCCAGTGCGTAACCTGACTGCCCTGCAAGCCATTGATGCTGTTTTCCAGGCGGTCAGCACGTCTGATAACGAGGAGTAACCCCCCGTGACGCGAAGACACCCCCTCCTGGCTGTGTTGGTGCTGGGCCTGCTGGCGCTGTTCCTGGCCAGTTGTGCGGACTCCGGCGACCCTTCCGAGGCCATCGAAGCGTACTTGCAAGCGCTGATTGAAAAAGACCGTGACGCTTTCAATAACCTGGTCTGTGCGGGCTACGAAGCCGAAGCGCAGGTTGAATTTGACTCGCTGGGCGCGGTGGAAACCTCGCTGCGCGACCTGGAATGCGAGCGCGACGGCGAAAGCGGCGACTACGCGCTGGTCAGTTGCACCGGGTTTATTGAGGTTTCGTATGGGGGCGAAAACACCCAGGACCTTGACCTCTCCCGCGAACCCTTCCGCGCTCTGGAAGACGACGGCGAGTGGCTGATGTGCGGCTACGAGCGCTAGAGCGCGCTACTCTATGGGGGGCGGCACCCGGTTCGGGATGACCGCCCCCCTTGTCTACTCGATTTCCCTGGCCAGCACCTTCTGGAAGGCCTCGCGCCAGGTGGGCGAAAGCGCCTCCAACTGAAGCGCACGCTCCAGCTTGGGGGTGTTCCCCCGGTCAAAGTAGAGCAGATGCGCGATCTCCGCAATGCTCATCTGCATTGGGTCGCTGTGTACCGGCAAAACCGGGTCCCCGGCGCCCAACGTTGCCGGGCTCCCGCACGCGCAGGTAAAAGCCCAGCCGGTTGGCGCGCAAAAAAGCTTTCTCAAAGCCGCGCAGGCCCATCCTGTGCGCCAGCTTGAAGCACGGCACACGCGGCTGAGTGACCTCCAGCAGCGCATCACCAACGCGGTAGGTGTTGCCGATGTAGACCTCGGTTTCCAGCAGGCCAACCAGGGTAAGGTTCTCCCCAAACTGGCCAAATTCAAAGTCGTGGCGGTCCAGTTCGGCGGCCCAGTAGGCGTAGTGCTCGTGCGGGTAGGCGTAGACTGCCTTGTGGATGCCGCCATGGTTCACGAGGTCGGCCTGGCGGTCCCCGGCAAAGTTGAGCGTATCCAGCGGCACCCGCCCGGTGGCCGGGGTTTTGTAGATGCCGGTCATCACCGGTTCGTCATTGTGAATGATCTGGCGTGGCTCGGCCACATTCACTGAAAGAACGTGCATGGGTGCTCCTGCTTAGCCTTTTGAATCGCCCGGTAGCGCAATGCCTTCTGGCCCAATGATGGTCAGCGGCGGCGCAACGTCCACCGCACCGATGAGGTCGTACGTCAGCGCACCCGTGATGCGCACCGGCACAATCTCGCCGACGGGTGCCTGCCCCTCGATCATCACATAGCCGTCGATTTCCGGTGCATCGCGGTAGGAGCGCCCCAACGAGATGACCCCGCGCGGGTTGCCTCTTCGTCTTCGGCCTCGCCGTGGCCCTCGATGAGCACTTCCAGCACGCGCCCGACCTGGGCCTGGTTGCGGGCCAGGCTGATCTGTTGCTGGGCTTCCATCAGGGTGGCCTGCCGGGCGTCTTTGATCTCATCCGGCACCTGGTCCGGCAATAGCGCGCTGGGCGTGCCGATTTCGTAGCTGTAAGTAAAGGCGCCGACGCGGTCAAACTGAATGTCGCGCACGAACTGCATCAGCCCATCGAATTCCGCCTCGGTTTCGCCGGGGTAGCCCACGATGAAGGTCGTGCGAATGGCCAAATCAGGGATTTGGGCGCGCATTTTCTCCAGCGTCGCATAGACCCATTCCACATTCGCCGGGCGGCGCATCCGCTTGAGCGTTTCGCGGTGACCGTGTTGCAGCGGCATATCCAGGTAGTGGACGATCTGGGGATGGGTGGCGATGGCCTCGATGAGTTCGTCCGTCACATAGCCAGGGTAGGCATACATGATGCGCATCCAGGGGAGGTCCGGCACGGCCTTCACCAGCGCGTTGAGCAGGTGAGCCAGGCCGTTCTTCAGGCCGATGTCGTGGCCGTAGTCCGTGCTATCCTGCGAGATGAGGATGAGTTCCTGCACGCCCTGGTCGCGCAAAGCGCGCGCTTCGTTCAGGATGGCCTCCAGCGGGCGCGAAACATGCGTGCCCTTGATTTTGGGGATAGCGCAAAAGGCGCAGGGGCGACGGCAGCCATCCGCAATCTTGAGGTAGGCGCTGGCCCCTGGACCGCCACACGACGTACGCCGTGTTCGTCCGTGCCCACGGTTTGTGCTTCGTCCGGCAGGTGATAGAGTGGTTCGGGGTGTTTGCGGGCGCGCAGGCGTTTGGCCAGGTCCAGAATCATCCATCCAGCGGCGCGTGCCATGATGCCATCCAGGCGGGCAACTCCTGCACCAGGGTGCTGCCGTAGCGCTGCGAAAGGCAACCCGCCGCGATCACGTATTGATGAGGCCGCTTGAGGTCGATGAGTTCCTGCAAGGCATCCAGGCTTTCGCGTTTGGCGGCGTCAATAAACCCGCAGGTGTTCACGATCAGAAATTCGGCCTGGTGGGGGTCGCCGGAACCCCGCAGGCCGCCCTGCATCAAGACCTGGGCCATCGATTCCGAGTCCACCGTGTTTTTGGAACACCCCAGGCTCAGTAGATAGAAAGAATTCCGCTTCAAACGCCCGTCCTCATCGCTACCTTGTCGAACACTGCCTCTGATCATACTGATGGCCGGGCAGGGTGTCCAGCGTCAACCCCTTGTTTACCTGACGCGCGTTGCACGCGGCGCAAACGCCATGCTAAACTACCGCGCGCGGAGCCATGTTCCGCGCCAACAATGACATGTTTTGAGGGGAGAAAGACGCTGATGAAGATTGCAAAGCGCCTGGCATTGGTGGCCCTGGTGGTCCTCCTCACGGTGAGCCTGGTTCCTGTGGCCAGTGCTCAGGAACCAGTGCAGGCTCAGGTAATTGCTTCCCAGCTCAATGTGCGGCAGTTGCCGACCCTGAGCGCTCCTATCCTGGGCACCTATCCCTTTGGCACTCTGGTGGTGCTGGATGGACGCGAAGACCTGACCGATAACGGGGTCTGGGTGCGTGCTACCCAGGCTGGCGGTGGGCTTTCGGGCTGGGTTTTTGCGGAGTACCTGAGCTTTATTACTGGATCGGTGGAGGCGTTGCCGGTGGTCCAGGTGGCGCCTGCCAGCGGGAACGCCCCCGCGCCCCAGAGCGCCCCCGCCGCCAGCGATGGCAGCGTAACGGGCACCATCCGCAACACCTCCAACCTACGCGGTGGCCCAGACACCAGCTTCCCGCGCATCGGCGGGGCAGCACGCGGCACCAGTGCCAGCTTTAGCGGGCGCAACGCCGCCGGAGATTGGCTGTTTGGCACGGTGGGCGGCCAGCAAGCCTGGATTGCCGCCTTCCTGGTGAACGTGCGGGGCAACGTGGGCGGCCTGCCGGTAGCGCATGAACCTCCGGTTGGTCGAACCTCTTCGCGAGCTGTTCAAAGACGAGGT
>JAAUUD010000217.1 GCA_012031655.1 Anaerolineae bacterium
CCGGCGGCAGGGCGGGGGAGTTGCTTTTCGGCGCGGCGCATGGGGATGGGGATGCAGCGGCTGGCCAGCACATCCTCCAGGCCCGCGATGTTGGCCAGGATCTTCGGTGAGTAGACTTCAAAGGCCTGCGGCTTCGAGGTCTTCACCCATCAGGCGGATAGCGGGCATCCCCCGGCTTGTAACCGCTGTTGAGGAGCAAGCGGATTTGCTGCATCTCGTGATCGCGGGCGGAATGGTAGCGCTCGGCCTCGTCGATGCCCACGGTGCAGCTGTTGTAATGGATCAGGCGAAACAGCGACGGCCCCGTGATGTCGGAGCTCCGCCTGCGCGGTCTCCGGCAACCAGCCGCGCGCTTCTTCAGCATATTTTCGGGCCGCTTCTTCCTTATATATAGGCCCGTGCAGACGCTTCACCAACTCGCGCTCATTCCAGGTGGCGGACTGTTCAAGGCGGCTTGATTCCTCAAGTTAAATGCCGCCCCCAGGTCCATCCAGCTCAGGGCGTAGTTTTTGCAGGTGTCGACCAGCGCCAAGAAGGGGTCCAGGTTCTCTTCGATGGACAGGGCTTCGGCCTCCTCGCGCAGCTCCGCGACCGTCTTCTGGAAGGTGGTGGCGTCGATGGCAACGCCAATCAGCACCGCTTCCTCGGAACGGTAGTCGTCGGTGGCGGGCTGGTAGTCGAAGTGCTTCACCAGGCTGAACTGGTGCGTCTTGTTCGCATAGCGGAAGGTATACCGCACCAGGGGATGCAGCCCATCCCAGATTTCCCAGCACTCCTGCTGGGGGTTGTAGAGCGTGCGGCGGGTGAACCAGTGATCGGTCATCGTTCGAACTCCTATACCTGTTCACTCTGCTCAGCATAGCGCAACTAGAACAAGCGTGCAACATTCGGTATGGAGTGCATCGGGTGGCCGCGCTGTTTTTGGATGCCGGCGCGCGTTTTGGACTAGACTGAGGGGGACACATGCCGCTGAGTACGGGGAATGAAACCGATGAAGATTAGCCTCGATGAGCTGACCCAGGTCCTTCAGATTTTGGTGGCGACCTACCAGCGTCAAGGCCTCTCGGACATCGAACTCACGCAGGATTACTACTGGGACATCCCGAGCGAGCAGCTGTTTGACATGCTGGCTGAAATGAAACGAGTAAGGCGACCTATGGCGCGCGCGGGAGCAAGGGCTTTCGGGCATGGTACTTCGCGGCGAGTCCGACCCCACCGCCAAGCTCGGCGCGCACGTCCAGCAGCTCGTTGACCTGGCGGTCTTCCCGACCTGGCACAACTTCCTGGTCCAACAGGGCCGCCTGACGCGCCTCATCACCCCGCTGACCTGCTATGGCGGCGTCCAGCTCTGGAAGGTGACGCTGGACAAAGCGCACTGGGAGCGGGTGATTTGCCGGGGATTGAACCAATTGGCTATTCATCTGCCGATTTAGTCCCCTAATTGCGAATTTGCTGCAAAGCTTCTGTTGCTTTTTCACGTACTTCTGGATCATCATCCAGTAAGGTGTTCTCCAGTGCTGAAACTGCCTGTCGGTCGCCAATCTCGCCAAGAGCAACGACACAGGCAATCCTTACTTCTTTTTCTTCGTCTACCAGACCGAGCAATAAGGTTGGGAGAGCAACAGCAATGTTGGGTCGCCCCAGCGCATAAGCAATAGCAGCTTTGACCTCCGTAGAGGTTTCCCTAGAGAATGCTTGTATGAGAGCGAGATCTGCATCAGCATCTTGAAACCTGCCTAAACAGAATGCTGCATGTTCACGCACAGCAACATTTGGACCCAAAAGCGCTTGTTTAAGGGCGTTAACACTCATCTTCCCAAATTGTAGAAGTGCCTCGCTGATCTCAGTTGTGAAATTAACATCGTCCCATCCTAGTGCGTACACTAGAGAAGGAATGCCGCGTTTGTCGCCAATCTCTTTTAAGCAATAGATTGCACCATGCTTCGGTCCCCAGCGTTCATCATCAAGAAGTGAAATGAGCAAGTCAACTGCTGGTTCCCCAATGGTTACCAGAATATCTTCGACTAGCGTAAAAACTTGCCCTCTGCTCTCATAATCGTCCCAGCTTTTGTATGTCCTGAGGATTTCTGCCAAAGTGGGCAGGCTATTCGCACCGTTGGCAATCAGAGTTTCTTTAGCATGATCTCTGATTGCACGGTCAATATTTCCCAGTTGCTGTATGACGCTTCCTATTTTCACACGACAGTTACTCCAAGATGTTTGATGATGCGCAAAAGGACTTTGAAAGCTCATATGAATCCAAGTACGAATTAAGAGAAGGATAGCACGAAATGCCCAGACTAACCTCGCTGGAAAAGGGAGGGTTTTACCCATTCCCAGACTCGTATCTGCCGCATGTTGCCAGCCTGTTCGCCCCTAGCCTAGCCCAACAGGTGGTAAGCTACTCGACCCCTGCGCGGGGGAGGGTGAAGCGCTGGCGCACCTGGCCGAGGCGTGGAACCTGACCCCCTATGCCAACGAACTCGACTACGAACGCGCCGCCGCTTGCGTGGCGAAATTCGGTCCCATCCAGGCGGTGCAGGGCGACACCTTCCAGCTGCGCACCAGCAGCAACGCGCTGGGACTGCGGGCTTGCCGCCGCCTTCCGCGCTGGTGGGGTCGGGGCGGGGGTTGCATGTGTACTGGCGCATCACGCCGACTACGGATTTTGCCACAGCGGGGCGCGCTTTAGCGGGGCTGGTCGCGCACCTCGGAGGGGACCGGACCACGGTCGCGCAGGCACTGCGCTTGCCCGGTAGCCACAACCCCAAGCCGAGTGTAGACCGCCCCTGTCGGCTGCTCTGGCTGGCGGAGGAGCGGCGCTATACGCTCGATGACTTCGCGCGGTGGTCGGTGGCGCCGCCCTAGCGACAGGTTGCCACACGATCACGGCCCGCCACAGCCCTCAACCCAGCGCTGGTCGCGGCAGTGGTCGAGATTCTCATGCGCGAGTATGGCGGTTACGTGCAACCAAACGGCTGGATTGGGGCCCTGTGCCCGTGTGGGCATGTGCGGGATCGTCTGGGGCAGCATTTTGGCCTGCATCCGTCGGGGACCTTCGGCGTGTGTCGTGGGCGGCATGGTCGCTTGTTGCTGCGTGATCTATGCCAAGCCCTGCGGATACATCCCGCCGCTTATGGTGGGTTATTTGTTTCATAAAGAAAGGAACAGACCATGTCCGACAAGAAGAAGGAAACACCGCCGACCATCATCACGCTGACGCTGCCCACGCGACTCGGCGGAATCACGGCTCACACTCCACAGGCACGCGACCACCTCTCGGCGTGGGGGTTATGGGTGCAGGTCGTTACGCTCCAAAAAGGCGCGGATGTAGGCGGTGAGGGCGGTGTGCGCCTCCTGAAGCATGGCCTGGGGGCGGCAGGGCATAGGGCGGGCGGGCCAAAATGATGAGGCCCTTCACAATGCCGATGCTGGCCGATGCACACAGGCTGCGCTGGGCCTCGGTGAGGGCGGGATAGTAGGCGTGCAGCACGGCTTCGACCTGGACCTGGATGACGGCGTGAATCTGGCCTGTGACAGACAGGCCGGGCAGGGCATCCAGGGTGGTGAACATGACGCCAAAGCCTGCGTGTTCGTTTTCAAAGGCCAGCAGGCGTTCCAGCATTTGCCCGATGAAGCTTTCCAAACTGAGCGTTTGGGGTTGGGGCTGGGGGAATACCTGCTCCAGGGCGGTCACGTAGCGGCCCACCAGGGCGGCCAGCAGCGCTTCTTTGTGGGGAAAATACTGGTACAGGGAGCCGATTGGCACGCCCGCTGCCCCCGCAATGTGGTTGGTGGTCACGGAGTCGTAGGGGTGCTGCGCGAACAACTGAGCCGCCGCCGCCAGGATGCGTTCTACGCGGGCGCGGCTGCGGGCCTGGCGGGGTTCGTGGTATTCAGATGAAGGTTTCATGAACGGTCCTGAACATGAGTAAAAATTCATGTTATGCTGAATGTGAGCAAAACGTCATTTTTTGCGCGCAGGCCAGAAGGCCGTGCGAAATGCTCAGCGTATCAAGGAGATGTTAGCATGAAAGCATTTGTGACAGGCAGCACCGGGCTGTTGGGCAGTAACCTGGTCAGGGCGCTGGTCGAACAGGGCTGGCAGGTGAAGGCGCTGGCGCGGTCTGAGGAGAAAGCGCGTCAGGTCTTGGGCGGGCTGCCTGTGGAGGTGGTGACGGGCGACATGGACGACGTGACCGCTTTCGCGCCGCATCTGGCGGGCTGCCAGGTGGTGTTTCATACCGCCGCGTACTTCCGGGAATATTTTGGCGAGGGCGACCACTGGCCGAGGCTAGAAAAGATCAACGTGGAAGGAACCTTGCACCTGCTGGATGAAGCAGAAGGCTGCGGCGTTGAGAAGGTGATCTACGTGAGTTCCAGCGGGGTGATCGGCAAAACGGCGGATGGTCGGCCTGCTGATGAAAGCACCGCCCCGGATGAGGGGGTGATGCAGCAGTTGTACTTTAAAAGCAAGGTGGTGGCCGAGCAGCGGATCGCGGAATGGCTGAAGCACCATCGCCTGCCCGTGGTGCTGATTCTGCCCTCGGCCATTTTTGGGCCGGGCGATGCCGCGCCCACAGCGGCGGGTCAGTTCGTGCTGGACTTTTTGCACGGCAAGCTGCCGGCTGTGCCGCCGGGCGGCTTTGTGGTGGTGGATGTGCGCGACGTGGCCCAGGCCATGCTCGCGGCGGTGGAGCGGAGCGCAGCGGGGAGCGCTATCTGATTTACAACAGTTATCACACGACCCGGCAGATTGTGGATGGGCTGGCGCGGGTGTCTGGGGTGGCAGCGCCGCGCTTTAATCTGCCGTACCCGATGGCACTGGGGTTCGCGCACCTGTCGCAATTGGTCGCTCGCATCACGGGTCAGCCGCCGCTGGTGACGCCCAACGCGGTGAAAACGCTGGCGCTCAAGCGGCTGGTGCAGTCCAACAAAGCAGCGCGTGAACTGGGCGTTCGCGCCCGGCCCTTTGAGGACACCCTGCGCGATGAAGTGGCTTGGTACAGGCAAAACGGGTATGTGCGGGCGGAGAAGCGGGGCTAGCCGCGCCTGCCCCAAGCCTGGTAGCCCTCCCGTAAGGACGCAGCCGCACACCCGGTCTCAGATCGGGTTCATTACGGGATGTCGCGCAGCAAGCCGGGGTGAACCCGGTTTCAGCCCGGAACCGCACCTCGGCCCTGCAACCCGACCTTGCACCCCAGCCGCACCAGCATGGGACGGCGTGCGCCGTCCAAGCCCGCACGCGGGCCGTACCCGTTTGCGCCCGGAAATACACCGGCTATACACCCATCGCAGCGGGCGCAAACAGGATGGGGGATGCGAGCCTACGGCCCGCATCACTCCCTGCGGGCGTGGTGATGCCCGGTATGCAGCACCGGGCATCCGACCGCTCGCCACGCACCCCGCACGCATCGCGCGGGCACCGGGGATGCACCCCAACCCCTGCTGAGCGCTGTCAACCCTCCAAACGCTCCGTACACCGGCATCGGTGTACACCTGAGGCGACGCAAACACCCTCAGGAGACCGCATGCCCGACGAACTGGATTTACAGGATTACCGCTACCACCCACCGCAGCAGCCTCAGCATGACGGCGGCGATGTGGGCTAAGCTAGGCCAGGTGGTGGCAAGCCGCCACGATCCCAAGTTCAGCACCAGCGACGCCATGCGCGAAGCCATCCGGCTCTACCTGGACAGCCAGGCGGACCTCATCGGCAGCCGCAAGCACTTCAGCCAGTCGCTCCAGCGCCGCCTGAGCACACACGAGCAAACCATTGCTCTTCACGCTCAACGCGCTGCTTTTGCTGGTCGCGCGCCTGTTCGCCTACCTGATCAAGACCCAGGATGGCCGCGATGTGAAACCGGTGACGCTGATCGAGTCGGCCATCGTGGACAGCCAGCAGCGCTCCGACCACCTGCTAGCGGTCATGACGCGCATTCGCCGCGACCGCTCCATCGAGCCGGAGGACTAAGCAATGGCGGGAAGACGCGGCACGGTCTGGTCGAACGTGCGCTGGGTGCACGCCCAGCGCCTGGGGCAGGGCAGTGGGGTGAAGGGCCTGCGCGCATGCTGGGCTACTTCACCTATCGGGATGATCGTTATCGGAAAGCCCCGCGCGGCGCGAGGCGCTGGGGTCGTCGC